>NZ_BAAAMU010000033.1:0-55776 GCF_039529435.1 Nonomuraea maheshkhaliensis | reverse complement strand
GTGATGCCGCCGTGGATGGCGTGCCGGCCGGGGCGGGCGGCGGGGGCGGCGAACTCGCGGCGGGTGCGGGCCGCCGTGCCGAGACTCCAGCTCGCCGCGATGACCAGCCACGACATGCCGAGGATGAAGACGGGGTCGGGCCAGCCGACGGCAGATCGTGGCGATGCCCGCATCGAGACGAGCAGCGAGGCTCCGTTGACGAGCAGGCTCGCCACCAGGGCGATCGCCGAGCGCCGCACCGGCAGCCCGGCCGCCACCGGGTAGAGGGTCAGGGCCGCCACTGCGGTCGGCAGCAGCCGGTTGGCCTGCACCGAGAGGACAGCGATGCCGAGCAGGAGCGCGCCGTAGCAGGCGGGCTCCGGCCAGATCCGCCGCACCGCCACGGGCACCGCGAGCAGCCAGCACAGCGCCACGGTCAGAGCGCTGGTGGTCAGCTCGGGAGGGCTCGCGGCGGGCGCCAGCGCGAGCAGCACCGCGACCACGGTGTCGGCCAGGATGAGCAGCCAGGGTGGGGGCCGCCGGGCGAGCAGATGCACGTCTCGACGTTATCGAGGAACGGCCGGAAGCGAATCGGAGCACAGGCCGTCGGACCAGGGTCGTACCGTGCCCGCGCACGCCCGTGCCGTATGACCCTGGTCCGACGTCAAAGATCGGATCTGGCTCCGATGTGCGGACCCGCCGCCGTGCAGCATCGTTGCGGCCATGAACCGACGCAGACTCATCGCCCTGTGCCTGGCGGCCTGTCTCGCGGTGCCCCTCGGCGGCATCGCGCTGGCCTCGGCGCAGGCCCACGGCCTGGTGTGGAAAGACTGTGGTGACGGGCTGCGCTGCGCCGAGCTGGTCGTCCCCGTCGACTGGGCCGATCCCGGCGGGCCCATGACCTCGGTGCACGTGGCCAGGTTGCCCGCGACGGGCAAGAGCCTAGGGCCGCTGATCGTCAACTTCGGAGGGCCCGGCACCAGCACGTCGCTGCTCAGGCGCAAGAGCCAGCCCGACGCGCAGCCGGAGCTGCCGAGCCTGCTCGCTGAGCTGCAGCGCAGCTTCGACGTCATCGCCTTCGATCCACGCGGCCTGTCCGAGCCCGCGAGCGGCAGGAAAGTAAGCTGCGCCAGACCCGAGCCCTCCGTCTACGGGCTGCTCCTGGCCAGGACGAAACACGACTGGGACGCCCATGCCGCCGCGAACGCGGCCCATCAGGCGAGCTGCCGCACAGCGGCCAGATCGGCCTGGCGCGGCATGACGGCGTGGAACGTGGCGCACGACATCGACGCCCTGCGCGCCGCACTCGGCCAGGACAAGATCGTCTACGCGGGCAACTCCTACGGCACCGTCTACGCCCAGGCCTACCTGGAGCTGTTCCCGCAGCGGGTCGGCCGCATGTACTTCGACGGCACCGCCGATCACACCCAGCAGGGGTTCGAGCCCTGGATCCGCAACTACGCGCTCACTCAGGAGCGCCATCTCACCCGATTCCGCGACTGGTGCGCCCGCCGCGCCGACTGCGCCCTGCGCGGCACGGACGCCGGCCAGGCGTGGGACGAGCTCGTCGCCAGGGTGCGCCGCGCGCCGCTGCCGGCGTCATCCGGACGGACGGTGCATGAGAGGCAGCTGTACGCCGGCGCGGTCAAAGGCATGAATCCGGCGTTCTGGCCCCAGCTCGCCACCGCCATCCGCAAGGCCCTCGACGGCGACGCCGGTGACTTCCTGGAAGAACTGCGCCCCGACGACGGCAGCTCGTCGGTGAGCCAGGACTCGTTGTGCAACGACTTCATGCCGGCGCTGCCGACGTACGAGGAGTTCCAGGGCATCGAGGCCCGCCTACGGCAGATCGCGCCGAGGTTCGGCTGGCTCGAGGGGCGCTTCGAGCTCGGTCGCTGCTGGGGGCGCAGCGGAGGCGCGTCCTGGGCGCCGCACCCGCTGCGGGTGAAGGACGTCCCGCCGATCCTCTTCGCGATCGGGGAACTCGACAACAACACCAACTATCGCGGTCAGGCCCACGTGGCCGGGCAGATCCCGTCCGCTCGCGTCCTGTGGCACGGCGACGGCCACGCGTCATGGGCGCGAAACGGCTGCCTGCGGCGGCACGTCCGCGCCTACCTGACCACGGGTGAGTTGCCCCCACCGGGCACCCGCTGCCCAGCCGAGATCATCCAGAAGGTGGGAAAATGATCGAGGTCAGAGAGCTGACGAAACGGTACGGCTCCACCCTGGCGGTGTCCGGGCTCACGTTCGACGTCAGACCCGGGCAGGTCACCGGCTTCCTCGGGCACAACGGGGCCGGCAAATCCACCACCATGCGCATGATCCTCGGCCTTCACGCGCCCACGTCGGGCCAGGCGTTGATCAACGGCGTCCGCAAACGCGACCTGCGCGACCCCATGCACGAGGTCGGCGCCATGCTCGACGCCGCCGAGGTGCAGGGCGGGCGCAGCGCGTTCGCGCACTTGCAGGCGCTGGCGTACGCGGGAGGCATCGGGCGCCGCAGGGTGGTGCAGGTGCTGGAGGAGGTCGGCCTGGCCGGGGCGGCTCGCAAACGGATCGCCGGCTTCTCCCAGGGGATGCGCCAGCGCCTTGGCATCGCGGCGGCCCTGCTCGGCGACCCAGGCGTGCTCATCCTCGACGAGCCGGCCAACGGCCTCGACCCCGACGGCATCCGCTGGCTCAGAAACCTGCTCAGATCCCTGGCGTCCGAAGGGCGCACCGTCCTGCTGTCGAGCCACCTGATGACCGAGATGTCCCTCACCGCCGACCGCCTCATCATCATCGGCCGGGGCCGCCTGATCGAGGACGTTCCGACGACAGACCTGCTGGCCCGCTTCCAGAGCGGCGTACTGGTCCGATCACCGCACACGGCTCGCCTGTCCGCGGCCCTCCAGCTGGCCGGCGCAACCGTACACCCCATTCAGCACACCGAGACCGGCACGGAGCCGTTCCCCGACCACCCCGCAAACACCGAACCAAACCCTGTCTCCGCAGAGCTCACTGCCATGCGTGGTCACCGGGTACCCACTCATCCCACCCCGACCGGCCCCGGCACCCGCCCCAGCCGGAGCGTGAGCGCCGTTCAGAACGAGGACACCGCCCGATACCCGAACGCTGTGCAGAACCCCGGCCCCGCCGGGAACGCGGGCGCTGTGGAGAATGCCGACCCCGTCCGGGACGCGGGCGCTGTGCAGAACCCCAGCCCCGTCCGAGGCACGAGTGTTGGCGGGGAGTTGTTGGTGACCGGACTGACTGCGGCTGCCGTCGGTGATGTCGCCTTGGCCAGCGGGTGCGCTGTTCACGAGTTGGTGCCTCGTCGGACATCACTGGAGGAGGCCTTCATGGAGATCACCCAATGATGGACATCGTCGCGTCCGAGTGGGTTAAGTTGCGCTCGCTCCGGGCCACCTACTACGTCCTGGCCTCCACGCTCTCCGCCCTTGTGCTCGCCGGTTTCGCTGCCTACTCGATCTCGCGCTACTTCGACGCCAACGGCCTCGGTGGCGAACCCATCGGCACAAGGCTCGGGCTGAGCTCCGACATTCCTCCTGTGCTGTTCGGCATGCTGGGGGTGTTCGCCATCTCCGGCGAATACACCACCGGCATGATCAGACTCACGCTGACCACGGTCCGGAGCCGGTGGACGCTTCTGCTGGCCAAGGCTGTCGTGGTGGCCGCCGTGGCCGCAGTCGTGGGCCAGACGCTGGCGTTCGCCACCTACGTCACCGCGCAGGCCGTGGTGGGCGGGCGTCCGATCGGTGCCTCGTTCGCCGAACATGCGGCCCTGACCGAGGTGCTGACCACCGGCGCCGGTTGTGCTGTCGCAGCGGTGGTGGGGCTCGGACTGGCTACGGTGCTGCGTTCGACACCGGCGGCGCTCATCGCGCTGGTCGTCCTCCCGCTGTCCCCGGCCGTGCTGGAGCGCTTTCTCCCGGCTCCGTGGAACGACTGGATCAGCTCCCTGACGATTCCGTCGCTGACCAGGCAACTGGCCGCTGTGCCCGACGCCGGCGCCTTAGGCCCCGCAACGGCCGCCGCCATCTTGATGGGTTACGTGGTGGCGTCCCTCCTGCTGGGAGCCCTGGCGATCAACCACCGCGACGTCTGACCAGCCTTGAGCGGGAAACGGCCCTCTCCAAGGCCGACTATCACGTTCATGACCGATCACTGCATCGTCTCGTCATGGGCGGGGGCCGAGTCCTGTGTTCGCCGTAGGCCAGGGCCGAGCCTAGGTTCGCTACGGGTGAGGGCCGAGCCTAGGTTCCGCCATGGGCCTGGGCCGAGTCTGGGTTCGCCATGGGTGGGAGCTGAGCCTGGGGTTCTTTGTGGGCCCGGGCTAGGCCGAGCCCCTCCACCACGCCGAACTGGTCCATCAGGTGAGATCGCTGAGGCTGGGCGTGGAGCAGGCACGCCGCGAGCCTCGGCCTGACCTTGGGGGCCTGGGGACGATGCGCCCCGCACCGACCTGGCCCGGCTGCTGCTGCTGAGCCGGCCCAGCGCCAGTTCCACCAGCACGGCCACCACCGCCACCACCGCCGGCACGGCCGACAGCACGAACTCGGTCAGCGTAGGCCCACTCATGGACGAAGGCGAGGACGAAAGGATGACGAGGATGAGCATGCCGTGCCGAAGGGTCCTATCACCAGTCTGAGCCGGCGGCTGAGATGCTCCGACGTACGCGATCAAGATCGGGATTGTGGGGTGCGGGCTTGTCTCAGCTACACGCCTGTTGTGCGGTCCAGGGCGGCCATCCCCGAGAATCCAGGGAAAATGTTCGCCGGACGATGCAACAGCTTCGCCTCTTCGGCCGTCTGGGACGTGACGACTGAAGGGACGACAAGTGGACGACGAGCCCGGCTTCGACGATTTCGTGGCAGAGCAGACGACAGCGCTGCTCCGTTACGGATACGTCCTGACCGGAAACCCGCATGACGCCGCCGACCTGGTCCAGGAGGCGCTGATACGGCTGTGTGGCGCCTGGCCGAGGGTGAGGCGGAAGGACAGCCCGCACAGCTATGTCCGGACGACGATGGCGCGGTTGCACATCAGCGTCTGGCGGCGGCACCGGCGCGAACACCTCACCGAGGTGCCGCCGGACCGGATGCACCGCGAGGTCTTTCCTTCCGACGAGGAACAGGGCCTGTGGCAGGAACTGGCCGCGCTGCCCCGCAGGCAGCGGGCCGTGCTGGTGCTGCGCTACTACGAGCAGCTCAGCGACGCCGAGATCGCCAAGGTGCTCGGCATCTCCGCCGGAACCGTGCGCAGCCAGGCATTCCGTGGCCTGGACAAGCTGCGTTCCTCCCTCTTCTCCTCGACGGCGACCCTCGGGAGCATGCGATGACCGATCTGGAAGACAAGCTGAGCCGCGTCCTGTCCGGGGCGGCGCTGGATGCGCCGCAGGCGCCGGCCGGGCTGCTGGCGGCGGTGAAGACGCGCCATCGCCGGCGGCGGGCCAGGAGCGCGGCCCTGACCGCGGCCGCTGCCGTGGTGCTGGTGGCCGGCGGGGTGGGCGTGGTGGTGAACACTCTGGGCGTCGCGGCCGAGCCGCGTCCCGCGGTGAGCGCGACCGGAGAGGGCGGACCGCCGGTGGACAAGGTGCCGCCGCCCGTCGAGAAGGTGTGGCCGCAGGCGGTGCACAAGATCCCGGCCAGACTGCCCGACGGCCGCAAGTACTATCCGCAACTGCTCCTCGACGATCGTACGCTGCTGGTCATGACGGGCGTCAGCGACGGCCAGCGCCAGTACCTGTGGAGCTACGACCTGGGCACCGGCCGGCCCGAGCGAATCGCCGAGATTCCCTCGACGAAGGGATCGGCGATCTTCGCCGACGACGTCGCCGCAGGTGGCGGCCACATCGTCTGGTGGGCCTCCGTCAAGGAGAAAGGCGGCCCGCGGGTCGCCCGGATCTGGACGGTGCCGGCGACCGGCGGCCGGCCTCGGCGGGTGGCCGACGTTCCCCTCGGCGACGTCATGAAGGAGGGGCACATCCAGGGGTTGACGGTGACGGGCTCGGACGTGGCCTTCTCGTACGAGAAGGGCGGCGTGTACCGGGTGCCCCTGAGCGGCGGGTCGCCGCAGCCGGTGAAGGGGGCCGAGCGGCACCACATCCTGAGCTGGCCGTGGGTGGGCGTGCACCAGGGGAAGTCGATCTTCCGCGAGGTGCTCAACGTCGAGACCGGTGCGCGGAACGAGGCCGTGGTCAAGACCGGTGAGGAGGTCAGGTGCGGGGTCGAGCGGTGCTGGGGCACGCTTGGCCGGTACGAGACCATCAAGGTCCCCGAGCGCCGTGACCGCTCCGGCAAGGTGCTCACGTGCGGCGGTCGCAAGTGCCCGAAGACGGTGCAGACCCGTACCGTGTTGCGGGGGTTTGTTCGTGACCGGGACGGCTCCCATGAGCATGAAATGACGAAGCTCCTCCGGGACGGCGGCGTCGAAGCCGGTCTGGAGCGCTTCTTCCAGGTGGCGTCGCTGGGGCCGGGGGAGCAGTTCGTCGCGGCGCTCTACGACGCCGACACCGGCAAGTCCGCCGAGCTCGGCCTACGTCCGGAGGACGGGCGGGGCATGGCGATGCCGGACAGTGGCTCCGACCGGTTGCTGGCCTACGAGGTCGGGGACGAGATGTACGTCCTGGACCTGGCCGCGATCAAGTAGCCGCGTCTGCCCGTCCGACGGCTTGATCGCCGCGATCGGTGGGAGCCGGTGCGGGGGCTTGGCCACGGTGAAGTGGGACCGGTGCGGGGGCTTGGCCACGGTGATGGGTCTGGCCGCCGGACCGCCGCTGCGGCCCCTCCGCTGGTGCTCGGGCCTGTCGCCGCTGCTCCGGCGGCAGGCACGCCTCTACGGTGCGGTGCGGCTGGGTGTGGCGGGTCCGTCGTGCCCGTGGGACAGTACGGCGGCCGTGCCGGCGATGAACACCCGCAGGCCATGCTCGAAGGCCGTCTCGCCGATCGACTCGCCACCCTCGAGTACGGCTGCCGTCAGCGTGGCCGGTGCCACGCGCGGGGATCCCAATGCGTGACTCGAAGCGGGACCCGGAGCGGGGCTTGGAGCGGGCTCCGCCGGGAGCCCTGCCGCTGGCTCCGGCGTGGGACTTGGCGCGGGCTCCGCCGGGGGGCCTGGGGCCGGCTCCTGTGTGGGTCCCGGATCGGGCTTCGGCAGGGGGTCTGCCGCAGGCTCCGGCGCGGGGGCCGGTGCCTGCTCTCGCAGGACGAATCCGTTCACGTACGAGGTCAGGGCGCCGATGGTGTGCAGGGCCAGCGCCGGTGTGAAGCCGCGCTCGACCATGGCCGCCAGCTCCCGGTCGAACAGGGCCACGGTCTCCTGGCTCAGCGACCGGGCGTGGGCGACCACGCGGGCGCCGTCACGCCGGGCCAGCAGCGTGGCGCGATAGGCCCGCGCGCGGCGCAGGAGCCAGTCCTGCCAGGACTCGTCGTCACGGGGCGGGCCCATCCCCGGAGCGCGGCAGATCGCGTCGGCCATCCCGTCGAGAAGTTCCTGCTTGGTGCGGATGTGCCAGTAAAGAGCAGGGGACTGAACGCCGAGCTCCGCGGCCAGCCGGCGCACCGTGAGCCCCTCCAGCCCCACCTCGTCGAGCAGGCGGAGGGCGGTGTCGATCAGCACCTGCTTGGTCAGGCCTGGCCGCTTGTCGCTGGGCATGCGGGTAGCTTAGCATCGCTAAGGGGCGTCCTTAGCGATGCTAAGCGGGAGGCGCGATGCGTACGTACGACGAAGGTCAGGGGCGGCCGATCGTGATGGTCCATCCGGGACTGTCCGACGGGAGGCGATGCGGGAGAGTGGCGGCGATCCTCTCCTCCCGTTTCCGGGTGCTGCGACTGGACCGCCTGCAGTACCGGGCGGATCGCGGCGCGCCCGTGCGGGTGGAGCAGGAGGCCGAGGACGTGCTGAGGCTCGCCCGCTCCGCCGGAGAGCCGGTGGTGCTCTACGGTCACTCCTCCGGCGGGGTGGTCGCGCTGGAGGCCCTGGTGGCCGCACCGGACGCGTTCGCCGGCGCCGTGATCTTCGAGCCGGCCGCGGTGATCGGGGCGCCGCTGTCGGGAGAGGGCGGCGAGGTGCTGCGGCGGGCTCGCGCGGCGATGGCGTCGGGCCGGCCGGGCAAGGCGTTGAGGATCTTCATGCGCGACACCGTGGAGCTGCCGGACTGGCAGGCCCGGCTCGTCGGCGCGATCATCGCCCTTGTCCCGCACTACCGCCGCCTGATCCCCAGGCAGCTCGACGACCTGGAGGCGATGGACCGGCTCGGTGTACGCCTCGACGCCTACGCCACGATCAAGGTCCCGGTGGTCCTGCTCGGCGGTGACCACGGCCCGGCGCACCTGTCCGAGCGGCTGGACGCGATCCAGCGCGTGCTGCCGAACGGCGAGCGGGTGGTGCTGCCGGGAGCCGACCATGGGGCCGACCTGAAGCGGCCCGCCGCGGTGGCGCGCGTCATCCGGGAACTGGCCGAGAAGGTGTTCGCCGACGGAGTCGGCAAGGCCGGCTGAGCCAACTGAGCCCATAGGGCCGACAGAGCCAACCGGGCCGATGAGGCCAACTGGCCCGACAGGGCCGACGGGTGCCCGGCGCGCCCGCAGAGTCGTCTCCTCCAGCCCCCGCCGGAGCCTTGGACGAAGCGCTCTCCTTCAACTCCGCCAACGCTTTGCACCCGGCCGTCCCCGACAGTTTTGCCGGCGCGTCCGGACGGAGGCGTCGTGACGAGGCCCGGCCGCCGTGATCAGGTCGCCGTGATCAGGTCGCCACGGGATGGCCCGCCTGTACCGCGGCTTCGTAGATCCACGTACACCCGCCGGCCGGATGCCCAGAGGTCAGGATGATCGCGTCGAGCCGGTCACGCGTAAGGGTCAGCGCCTCGATCTCGGCGTCGATGCGATCGCGTTCGGCGCTCAGCCGGGCCCGCATCTCCGGGGTGTTCACCCTGGCCTCGGCGAAGGGCAGCAGCTCGGCGATGGTCCGGCTGGACAGGCCCGCCGCGTACAGCATCTGGATCAGTCGCACCCGGTCGATCGCGGACCCGGCGTAGTGGCGCTGCCCTGAGCCGCTCCGGTCCGCCTCCAGCAGCCCCTGCTCCTCGTAGTAGCGCAGGGCCCGGACGCTGACGCCCGATCGCGCCGCCAGCTCTCCGATTCGCACCATGACCTCCGTCACCAGACCTGCTTCCGACGTCTGCTCTCCAAGGTATCCGGCACAGCGTCCGCGCTGACGCGTTCGCTCGAGCCCGTACAACCAGCGGCCGTACGTCCGAAACGGATTCACAGCATCGGAGTCGTGCACGTTCAGTTCTTACTGAACGTACGAAACGTAGAAGGAGAAGCGCGTGCCGGCAGACGACAAACGGGAGTTCGTGGACCACTTCGGGCTCTTCTTCGAGACGGCGGGCGGCAACCGCACCGCGGGCCGGATGTTCGGCTGGCTGCTGATCAGCGATCCGCCGCACCAGTCGATCAGGGGCCGCTCGATGATCGCCACCCGTCCCGTCCCGGCCCGCCGCCCGATCTCCGGCACGCCCGCGCTGGCCGGGACCGGATCCCTGATCCGCCTCATCCTGCGCCGGGACCGCGTCCTGCTGCCGGTGTGGATCCTGGGCCTGGCCGCGATCACCTCCAGCACGGCGGCCGGCGTCATCGAGCTGTACTCCACCCCGGTGGCCCGCCAGGAGTGGGCCGCCGGAATCGCGGGCAACCCGATGGAGCTCGCCCTGGTCGGCCCGATCTTCGGCTCCAGCAGTAGTGCGATCACCAGCTGGCAGGTCGGCGTGCGCGCCCTGCTGGGCGCGGCCCTGGCGGGCCTGCTGATGGTCATCAGGCACACGCGGGCCGAGGAGGAGGCTGGCCGGCGCGAGCTGCTCGGCTCGCGCCGGCCCGCCACGCGCAGCTCGTCGCGGCGGTGCTGGTCACCATGGCGGCGAACTGCTCGGCGGGTCTGCTGGCTCCGCGTGAGGGCCCGGCCGGGGCGCCCGCCGGGCTGCGCGGCCCCGTCTCCCTCGCCTGGCGCCAGCACGGGATGACGCTGGCGGGCTGGGTGATCGGCTTCTGCTGCACCGGAGCGGCTCTGGGCGGCATCGCGCGCGGCGTCTCCCAGCAGGCGGGCCAGAGCGAGCAGCTTCAGGAGCTGATCGCCTACCTCGGCGGTGCCGGGCGTCCGGTTGACGGGGTTTTCGCGCTGTTCCCTTACATACTGGCGCTGGCCGCCGGGGCGAACGGCGACGTGGCGACGGAGCTGCCACGGATGCTCACGGCGGCGCTGGCCTACCTCCCGGCGGTCTGGATCATGATCGGGATCACGGCCCTGCTCTACGGCCTGGCGCCCCGGGCCGCGGCGGCGGGCGCGTGGGGGATCCTCGTGCTGAATGTGCTGATCGTCCTGATCGCGCGGATATCCGGCGTGAATCCCTCGATCGCCTACGCCTCACCCTTCATCGACGCCCCCAAGCTGCCGGCCGCCGCGATCTCGGCGACCCCCGTCGTGGTCCTGGCGGTCATCGCCGCCGCGCTGACCGCGGCCGGCCTGTCGGGCTTCAGGCGGCGCCGGATCGCCTGAAGGTCCCGTGACAGCAGCACCCGCCGGGGGCGGGCACCGGCGCTCTCGCTTCGACATGCATCTAATTTGACAGAAGTCTAATCAGGGGCGCAGACTGGGCACTACTTAGACGTTCGTCGAAACAACGGATGGGAGATCGCCATGTCTCGCGTTCAGCTCGCCCTCCGCGTCGCCGACCTGGAAGGCTCGATCGCCTTCTACTCCAAGCTGTTCGGCGCCGAACCGGCCAAGCGCCGCCCCGGCTACGCCAACTTCGCCATCGCCGAGCCCCCGCTCAAGCTCGTCCTCATCGAGGGCGAGGCGGGCGAGGACACCAGGCTCGACCACCTGGGCGTCGAGGTGGAGGACGGCGCCGAGGTCACCGCCGCCGCCCGGCGGCTCAGCGAGGCAGGGCTGGCCACGTTCGAGGAGAACGACACCTCCTGCTGCTACGCGCTGCAGGACAAGGTGTGGGTGCACGGGCCGGGCGCCGAGCCGTGGGAGGTGTACGTGGTCAAGGCCGACGCCGACACCCTGACCAGACAGACCGGCTCGCAGTGCTGCGCGTGAGGTACCCCGGCCGCCACCCGTACCCCTCGGACGAGCACGATGTCGGGGTAAAGGTGATCGCGGCCGGAGGGAGAACGAGCAGACATGGACGTGTACGAAGCCGTGGACAGCCGGCGGGCGGTGCGCGCGTTCAGCGATGAACCGGTGCCCATGGACGTGCTCGAACGGGTGCTCGCCGCCGCGACGCGGGCCCCGTCGAGCGGGAACCTCCAGCCCTGGCAGCTGTACGTCGTGACCGGCGAGCCGCTGGCCGAGCTGAAACGGCGCGCGACCGCCAGGGCGCTGGCGGGGGATCCGGGCGATGAGCGGGAATATCCGATGTATCCGGCCGAACTCACCTCGCCCTACCTGGACCGCTTCGCCGCCGCGGCCGCCCAGCGGTACCAGGCCCTGGGCATCCGGCGTGACGCCCCCGACCGGCCCGTGAGGATCGCCGCGCTGAACTCGGAGGCGTTCGGCGCGCCCGCCGTCCTGTTCTGCTACCTCCACCGGACGATGGGCCCCGGGCAGTGGGCGGACGCGGGGATGTACCTGCAGACGATCATGCTGCTGCTGCGGGCGGAGGGGGTGCACAGCTGCCCGCAGGTGATGTGGACGATGTTCCGCAGGACCGTCAGCGAGATCGTCGGAGCCGATGACGACCTCGTCCTGCTCTGCGGCGTCGCGGTGGGTTTCGAGAAGGAAGACGCGGTACGCGTGCGTACCGGCCGGGCGGACCTGACGGAAACGGTGCGCTTCATCGGACCGTGAGGCCCGCCGGCGCCCTGGGCCGGCGCGGTTTCGCGAGCAGCGGATTCGTGCCGTCGGCCGGCGCATACCGCCGCTATACCGCCGGTCTCTAGCGTTCCTCGCGGCGTTCCGGTCACAGGGAGCGCCGCGACGTATACGCTCACTGACAAGGATCGAAATCATGCGCAAGCTCTCGCCCTCGAAGACGCTCGCCACCGTCATCGGGGTCTCGGCCGCCTTCGCCGTACTGGCGCCGGCCGCCAGCGCCTCCACCGCCTCCACCGCCTCCAACACCTCCGCCTCGTCGAGCGTCTCCTCGGCCAAATGCAAGGAGAAGTGGAGCAAGCTCAACACGAAAGACGGCTTCGTCAGCTACGTGCTCCAGCTCTGCACCAACGGCTTCGGCAAGGCGCGCGGCAGCGTGACGGACACCAAGAGCGACGCCTGGACGGCCGTGGTCGAGGTCTCTTTCAAGAAGAAGAACGGCGACGAGATCTACGGCGAGTACAAGGAGGCCGGCCGGAAGAAGGGCCACAAGAGCTTCAACTGGTCCACGACTCGCACCAACCTCGACCGGATCACGATCAGGGCCAAGCGCTGCCTTCCGGGCACGATCGTGTGCAACAACACCAAGACCTACACGATCTACCCCTGATGCCGCGGCGGCGGCCGCCTGAGCTACTTCGCCGGCCGCAACGCGCCCAGCAGCAGGGGCAGCGACCGATGCGGCTCCCGCTCCCAGTACGCCGGCGAGTGCGTGCCCCGGTAGAAGTGGGTGCTCACCCGCACCCCGGCCCGCTCGCCGGCCGGCCGGCCGGCGAGCGGTTCAGCACCCTGTCGAACGCCTCGATCTCGTCGGCCTTCGCTCCTGCCTTGTCCAGCGGTCCTGGCCGCCCGTCACCGCAGCTCAGGAAGACCGGCACGGGCCGCGCCCGGAGGGGATGCGCACCGGGCTGAGCGGATGTCCGGTCCTTTCCGGCCATGCCGGGCTGGCGCCGCTGTGGCTCGTCAGCGAAGTACGCGTCGTCATCACCGTCGTGATCGGCCTGGTCGCGCCGGCCGTCCGCTACCGGCGAGGGGACGAGGCGCGCCGCCGCCAGCTGCTGTGGCTGCTGCGGGCCGTCCTGGTCGTCGCGGTGGTCCTGACGGTCTGGGGCGTTTTCGAGTCCTGATCCTGCGGGCCATCCCGCTCATCCCGGCGGCGATCATGGTGGCGATCCTGCGTCATCAGCTGCTGGACATCCGGCTCGTCTTCTCCCGTACGGTGCTGTACGCGCTCTTGACCACCGGCGTCGCCGGCGCCTACATGGCCCTGGTCGCGGTGCTGGACACCGCCGGGGAGGTGGTCGTGTCCGGCCGTCCTCCGCACCACCTGCACACCTACCCGCTGCGCCACGGCAAGCAGGACGTCGGTGAGCTGGTGGTGGGCCTGCGCCCGGGGGAGAGCCGCCTCGGCGGCGCCGACCATGCCATCCTGCGGTTGCTCGCCGCGCCGCTGCCGGCGGCGGTCGAGGCGGCGGCTTTCCGCCGGGAGTGGGATTGTCATCCATGCGCGAACGCACCGCCGAACTCGGCGGATCCTTGACAGCGGGCCCCGGCCCCGACGGCGGCCAGGTGGTGGCCATCCTGCCGATGGGAGCATCATGATCACTGTCCTGCTGGCCGACGACCACCCCGTCGTGCGCAGCGGCCTGCGCGCGCTGCTCGGCTCCATCGACGGGCTCACCCTGGTCGGCGACGCCGCCGACGGCCGCGAGGCCGTGCGCCGGGCCGTCACCCACCACCCCGACGTCCTGGTCATGGACATCCAGATGCCCGATCTGGACGGCATCGCGGCGACCAGGCAGATCGCCCGCGACGCCACCGACGTCGCGGTGCTCATGCTGACGATGTACCACGACGACGACTCGGTGTTCGCCGCCATGCGCGCCGGAGCCCGCGGCTACCTGCTCAAAGGCGCCGAACAGGACGAGATCGTACGGGCCATCCGGGCCGTGGCCGCCGGTGAGGCGATCTTCGGGCCCGGCGTCGCGCCACGGGTGCTCGGCTTCTTCTCCGGCCCTCCGAGGAGGAGATCTACCCCAGCTCGTCGCGGCGGCGGGTCAGGTAGGCGGTCTCTGCGGTGTTGCCCGCCAGATCGATGGCCTGCTCGTACGCCAGCCGCGCCTCCCGCCCACGGCCCAGCCGGCGCAGCAGGTCGGCGCGGGTGGCGTGGTAGGCGTGATAGCCGGCCAGCGCCTCGGCGAGCCCGTCGACGACGGCCAGCGCCGCCTGCGGCCCGTCGAGCTCGGCCACGGCGACGGCCCGGTTGAGGGTGACGATCGGCGAGGGGTCGAGGTGGACGAGCTGGTCGTAGAGGGCGAGGACCTGTGACCAGTCGGTGTCGCCGCTGTCGCGGGCGGAGGTGTGCACCGCGTTGATCGCGGCGAGGATCTGGTAGCGGCCGGGGGCCGCCCCTGCCGCGGCGGCGGCCAGGCGCTCGCGTACCAGCCGGTGACCTTCGGCGATCAGCTCCGCGTCCCAGACGCCACGGTCCTGCTCGGCCAGGGGCACCAGCTCGCCGCCGGTCGAGACCCTGGCGGGGCGGCGGGCCTCGATGAGCAGCATCAGCGCCAGCAGTCCGGCCACCTCGCCGTCGTCCGGCAGCAGGGCGCGGAGCAGGCGGGTGAGCCGCAGCGCCTCGGCGGTCAGGTCGTGCCGTACGGGATCGCTGTCCGGGCCGCTGGCCAGGTAACCCTCGTTGAAGACGAGGAACAGGACGGCCAGCACGCCGGAGACGCGGACCGGCAGATCGCCGGCGGACGGCATCCGGTACGGGATCCCAGCCGCCTTGATCTTGGCCTTCGCGCGCGTGATGCGCTGCTCCATGGTGGTCCGCTGCACCAGGAAGGCGCCGGCGATCTCGGGCACGGTCAGGCCGCCCACCATACGCAGCGTCAACGCCACCCGCGCCCCCATCGCCAGCGCCGGATGACAGCAGGTGAAGATCAGCCGGAGCCGGTCGTCGTCGATGGCGCCCAGCGGCTCCGGCGGGGCGGTGTCGTTCACCAGTTGCGCTGCTTTGTGCTTGTCGTCGCGTTTGTTCTCGCGCCTGATCCGGTCGATGGCCTTGCGGTTGGCGGTGGTGGTCAGCCAGGCGCCCGGGTTGGGCGGCAGGCCGTCGGCCGGCCACCGCTCGACTGCGGTCGCGAACGCCTCGGCCGCTGACTCCTCGGCGATGTCGAGATCGCCGAAACGCCTGGTCAGGGCGGCGACCACCCGGGCCCACTCCTCGCGGTGGGCCCGGGTGACCGCCTCGTGGACGTCGATCTCGTTCACGGGAACGGCCGCACCTCGCTCTTCCGGTCGCACGCTTTCGATCCCTCGCCGTGGATCCCGAACATCATGCCCTCCGAGCAGGCCGGGCACGAGGCGCGGCGGCTCCATCCTGACGGCATGCGTGTCACCTTTTCCCGTACGCCCGCAAGAACGCCCGCACCCCCTCGACGATGAGCGGCCGGACCCGGTCGTCGCCCGCCGCGTTCGCGGAGCCGAGGCGGCTGATGGCGACGCCGAAGGTCAGCGCGATGAAGTGGTCGGCCGCGAGCCGCGGGTCGGGGACGTCGAGCAGCCCCGCCCTGGCCAGGGCGGCGAGCCGCTCGCCGACGGCCTCGTCGGGGGCGTTGGCCATCGCGCGGTCGTCCCTCGGCGGCAGGTGGTCGGACTCGGTCTGGCCCAGGCGTTGCAGCGTGGCGTACTCGGCCGAGTTGAGCATGTCGGTGGCGATCCTCATGGAGAACGTGACGAGCGCGTCCTCCAGTTCGCCGGCCTCGGTGAGGTCGGTGAGCGTGTCGTCGAGGGTGCGCTGGATCGTGGTGACCAGCGACTGGCCGATGTTCTCGACGACGGTGCGCAGCAGGGTCTGCTTGTCGCCGAAGTAGTCGTAGACCGTGCGCGTGGACACCTTGGCCCGGGCGGCGATCGCGTCGATGCTCGACCGGTCGAAGCCGTTAGCGAGGAACAGCTCCTGGGCCGCGGTGAGGATGGCGGCCCGCTTCTTCGCGGATCCCTCACGCAGCGTCTTCGTAGGCGGCATGAACCGAATCCTAGCGGAACTACACTGAGCGTTGTAGCGAACTACAGTACATGTTGTAGTGTAATTCTCGCGGCGGCATGGATCGTGCCGCACTCCTGTTCCGAGCACGTCCCTCAGCAGCAGTTCTGGGCCGCGCGCGCCGCTCGCCCGGTCACCAGGAAAGGACGTCCATGACTACATCTCTGGCTCCACCGGTCGGCATCGGGAAGGCCGCCATCGGCGCCCTGTGCCTGCTGGCCATCGCCACCGGCGCCCTGGAGTCGGTGCTGACGCCGACGCTCCCGATGCTGCAACGCGAGCTGGCCTTGAGCCCGGCCCAGGGGGCCTTGCTCAGCACCGCGCTGCTCATCAGCGGCGCCCTCCTGCTG
This sequence comes from Nonomuraea maheshkhaliensis, assembly GCF_039529435.1. Classification (NCBI taxonomy): domain Bacteria; kingdom Bacillati; phylum Actinomycetota; class Actinomycetes; order Streptosporangiales; family Streptosporangiaceae; genus Nonomuraea; species Nonomuraea maheshkhaliensis. The sequence goes on along the minus strand of NZ_BAAAMU010000033.1, from coordinate 39,519 downwards.
CCCGTCTCGGGCACCCTCGGCGACCGCTTCGGCGGAAGGCGGGTCATGACCCGGCTGATGACGGTGGTGCTGGCCGGCGGCCTGGTGTCGTCGCTGGCGCCCAGCCTGCCGGTGCTGCTGGCCGGGCAGATCCTGCAGGGTGCGATGGTGGGCGCGATGCCGCTGTCGTTCATCCTGGTACGCAAGTACCTTCCCCCCGGGTCGGCCCACGCGGCGATCGGCGTGGTCAGCGGCATGTTCGTGGGCGGCAACCTGGTGGGCTCGATGATCTCCGGGCCCATCGCGGAGGGCCTGTCGCGGCACTGGATGTTCGCGATACCGACGCTCGCCATCGCCGTGGCGACCGTGCTCGTCCACCGGCTGATCCCGGACGACCCGCCCGCCCGGTCCGACGCCAGGATCGACTGGCCCGGCCTGGTGCTCATGAGCGCCGCCCTGCTGACGCTCATGCTGGTGCTCCCGATGGTGCCCGAGGCCGGCCGCCGGCCGCTCGAATTCGCCGCCCTCGTCCTGCTCCTGGCCGGCCTCGTGATCGGCTGGATCCGGGTCGAGCGCCGCTCGGCCGCGCCGATGGTCGACCTGCGCCTGCTCGCGCGGCCGGGGATGTGGAGCTCGTACGCGATCACCTTCGCCGTCTGCCTCGGCACCGCGGCGTCCATGTACCTCGTCCCGCAGCTGTTCGCGGTGCCCGCCGACTCCTACGGTTTCGGCGCCAGTGCCAGCGACATGGGCCTGTACCTGCTGCCCAGCGCCGTCGCGGCGGCGGTCAGCGGCCCGATCGCCGGGTTCGCGGCGCGGCGGTTCGGCGCGCGCACGGCGGTCGCCGCCGGCATCGCGGGGACCATGGCCACACTGGCGGCCCTGGCGCTGCTGCACGGCGAGGTCTGGCAGCTCGTCATCGGCAAGATGCTGATCTCCCTGGCCAGCGGCATCTGCGTCACGGCGGTGGTCGTCAAGACCGCCACCACCGGCGACGGCGGCGGCACCGGCACCGCCACCAGCCTGATCCTGGTGACCCGCGTGATCGGCTTCACCGCGGGCGCGCAGCTCGGCGGCATCCTCCTCACCGCCATGACCCCCTCCGGGGCGGACGTCCCGGACGAATCGGCTTTCATCATCGGCTTCGGCATCGCGAGCGCCGTCACGGCACTGGCGCTGCTCGCCGTTCGCACATTGGACAAAGGAGAAGAACAATGACGAACATCCACAGCGCGCGGAAGCGCGAGGTCCTGGTGTCGGGGGCCAGCGTCGCGGGGCTCGCCCTGGCGTACTGGCTGAACCGCCGCGGATTCGCCGTCACGGTGGTGGAGAAGGCGGCCACCGTCCGCAACGGCGGCTACCCGATCGACGTGCGCGGCACCGCGCTCGACGTGGCCGAGCGCATGGGCATCCTGCCGCGCCTGCGCGACGCGCACGTCGACCTGCGCCGGATGACCTTCCTGGACGAGGACGGCGGCCAGGTGGCCTCGGTCAGCCCCGGCACCGTCACCGGCGACACCGAGGGACGAGACCTCGAAGTGCGGCGCGGTGACCTGAGCGACGCCCTGCACGCGACGGTCCGCGACGACGCCGAATTCATGTTCGGCGACTCCATCGACACGCTCGACCAGTCCGGTCACGGCGTGGACGTCACCTTCCGCGGCGGCGCCCGGCGCACGTTCGACCTGGTCTTCGGCGCGGACGGGATGCACTCGCGCACCCGGGAGCGGCTGTTCGGCCCCGAGCACCTCTTCGACCGGTACCTCGGCTACTGCTTCGCCGTGTTCACCATGCGCAACACGTTCGGGCTCTCCCGGGAACTCGTCATGTGGAACACCCCCGGCCGGGCCGCCGCCCTCTACGCCACCGGGGACGACGACGACCAGGTGCACGCGTTCCTGAACTTCGCCCGTCCCCGGCCGCCGTTCGACGAGTTCCCGACCCCCGACGCGCAGCGGGACCTGGTCGCGTCGGTGTTCGCCGACGCGGGATGGGAGGTTCCCGGCATGCTGGCCGCCATGCGCGAGGCGGACGACCTGTTCTTCGACACGGTCGCCCAGATCCGGCTGCCCCGCTGGTCCAGCGGCCGGGTCGCGCTGGTGGGCGACGCCGCGTACGCGCCCTCGTTCCTCACCGGGCAGGGCACCAGCCTCGCGCTCGTCGGGGCGTACATGCTGGCCGGCTCCCTGGCGGGCCAGGACCACATCGCGGGCTTCGCCGCGTACGAACGCGACACGCGGGAGTTCGTCACCCTGAACCAGGACCTGGTGAACGAGGGCGGCGCCACCCTCTTCCCGACCACCGCCGAGGCCCTGGAGCAGCGCAACGAGATGCTGCGCGGGCTCACCACCCTGCGGGGCGCGGAGGCGATTTCAGCCCATTCGGCCCTCACCTTGCCCGACTGACCCGATCCCAGCGTCCACAGGTTCGGGGAGCGCCACCCTCGTCCTCGCGCCGAACGTCGAAGATCTCCTCCGGAGAGCGCACCTTTTGGGATCATTGTCAGCAACCGGCAAGGATCTCAATGCGGAAGCGGTGCCATGGCCAACCCCCTACATGACGGCGACCCGACCCAGGTGGGCCCTTATCGGCTGCACGCACGGCTCGGCGGGGGCGGGATGGGACAGGTGTTCCTGGGCCGTTCGCCGGGCGGGCGCCTGGTGGCCGTGAAGGTGGTACGCCCCGAACTGGCCGACGACGCGGACTTCCGGCGCCGCTTCGCTTCGGAGGTGGAGGCCGCCGGCAAGGTCGGCGGCTTCTACACCGCCCAGGTCGTGGACGCCGACACCGACGCCGCCCGGCCGTGGCTGGCCACCGCCTACATCCCCGGCCCCTCCCTGCACCAGGCCATCGAAGACCATGGGCCGTTGTCCCTGGAGCCGGCCGCGGTGCTGGGAGCCGGGCTGGCCGAAGGGCTCGCCGCCGTGCACGCCTGCGAGATGGTGCACCGCGACCTCAAACCCGCCAACGTCATCCTCGCCGAGGACGGGCCCCGCCTGATCGACTTCGGCATCGCCCGCGCCCTGGATGCCACCAGCCACACCCGCACCTCCACCGTGCTGGGCACCGCCGCGTTCATGTCTCCCGAACAGGCCATGGCACAGGAGGTCGGGCCGCCCTCGGACGTGTTCTCGCTCGGCTGCGTGCTCGCCTTCGCCGCGACCGGCCGCAGCCCCTTCGGGTCGGGGCCCGTTCACGCGGTCGTCTTCCGCGTGGTGCACGCCGACCCCGACCTGCGCGGAGTGCCCGCCCCACTGGCCGCTCTGGTGGCGGCCTGCCTGGCCAAGGATCCCGCCGCCCGGCCCGGCCTGGAGCACGTGCTGACCCACCTCACCGCGCTCGCCGCGCCCGGCCAGGGGCCGTGGCTGCCGGAGGCGCTCACTCAGGTCATCGCCGAACGCCGGACCCTGGCGCTGACCGCCCCGCACGACCCGGCCACCGGGCCCGGCACCGGCGGCTCCCGTACGATGGCGCCACCACCGCCCAAGCACGCGGATCAGCCGCGAGCGCTCCAGCCCTTGCTGGCCGACGAACGCCGCCGGCTGCGCAACGGCAGCAAGCCGTACCGTGCCACCGGCCACGAGATCGTCGTCCATGTGCTGCTTGCCCTCTTCGCCCTGGTCTCCGCGAGCACCGTGGTCTACCAGCTCGATGTCTTCGACGACGCAGGACGGTGGTATGACCCGGAGGTCTTCGAGGAGATCGAGACGGTCAGCAAGATCATGCTGGCGGCCCAGGTGGTCTCCGGCCTGGGATTGACGGCGGGCTGGCTGCTGTGGTTCTTCCGGGTCCGGGCCGTCGCCGAACGGCTCGCGCCTGGCCGGCTGCGCCACAGCCAAGCCATGGCCGTCTACGGCTGGTTCATCCCGATCGGCAACCTGTGGCTGCCGAAGCAGATCGCCGACGACATCTGGCACGCCTCCAGTCCGCCCGAACGCGTCGGCACGACGGCCCCGGCCGGTCTCCTGCACACCTGGTGGGTCCTGTGGCTGGTCACCTTCCTGACCTGGCCCCTGTTCTGGGTCGAGTGGACGGCACTCCTCGCGACGCACCACGACCGCACGACGGACGACGACCTGATCTGGATGTACGAGTTCACACCGGACGTCTGGGCCAGCCTCACCCTGCACGTACTGGCCGTGCCGACGACGATCGTCACCGCTTGGTCGGTGCGGCGGCTGAGCACCATGCAGGCGACCAGACTCAACGGCTGACCCCGGGGCCTGCCTCCGGCAAGCGCAGGCCCCGGGCCGAACGCTAGACGATGCCCTTCTTTATGCGAGAAAGAAGGTTCTCGAAGTCGGCTTCCGGCATGACGAGCATGCCCATGTCCGGATTCTTAGAATCGCGTATCGCAACCCGCCCGTTCGTCGCCGCGACCTCGACGCACTCGCCATTGGTCCCGCAGTAAGAGCTCATGTGCCAGTTGTTGAAGACAGGGCTGGTGGAGTCGTTCATGGTTCCTTTACCTGATGATCGAGTAACTTATTTCCATTTTCGCATGCGCTCCTCGATGTAGTGGATCGTGTCCCGAGAGCTCAATGCGGCTTCCGACAGATACTTGAATGCCATGAAATAACGGTGTGCCCTCATTTCATCGGCATCCAGTTGCCCACCCGCGTCGTCCTCCTGGTAAAGAACGTCGGGGTGCAGCTCGCCGAGGCCTTCGATTTCCGGGAACCTCAGCAGAATGAAGTTCGACATGTAGCCTCCGGGGAGGCCCCTGCTGTTGAGCAGGATCTGGATGTTGAGATTGGGCAGCTTCGCCAGCTCCACGATGTGGCGGAGCTGGGCCTTCATGATGGCGTCATCACCGATCCGGCGGGCCAGCACCGACTCGTCCATGACGACGTTGTGGACGGTGGAAGGATCGTCGATGAATCGCCGCTGACGGGCCATGCGAATCTCCACGCGCCGGCGGACCTGCCGGGGTGTCAGCTGAGCGATGTGAGGGACGTCGATGAGCGCCTGAGAGTAATCTTCCGTCTGTAGCAGCCCGGATATCACCAGTGACTGCCATTCCCATCGTTCCACCGTCCCGCTCTCGAAGCCGAGATATTCCCGGTACTGAACGGGGATCGCCTCGGCGTACGGCTCCCACCATTCCGGGACCGACGCCTTGGGAACCAGTTCGAGCAGGAGAGTGCGGTCCGGCTCAGGCATTTCGTAGAGATCGAGCAGCGACTCCACGTCTTTGATGTTGAGCAGGATCTGTCCGGTCTCCAGGCGCGAGAACCGCGAGGTCGACCAGCCGAGGGTCTTCGCCGCCTGAGGGCCGGTGAGGCCGACCGCGTCACGCCGCTTGCGGAGCTCGCTCAGGATGCGGCTGCGGAACACGGCAGGGCTGCCTTGTGTCACCGGGAGGCCTCCTCTCCGAGCGTGTCGAACGATCATGCCCTACCAGAAGTCGTACGATCGGAAGCCTCACCGGGACGTATCAACTATGTACCGCTGAGATTCCCGACACTGTTCCCGGCGGGAATCCCGCTGAGCTTCCCAGCGCCATACCCTGAGGGTAGCCCACTGGGCATCACAATCAAGGAAGGATGGACGACGTGGCGCCGTGTCGGACGAAGAAGCCCGTCTGGCTGGTGGCGTCGTCCCATCCCCGCAGCTCGGTTTCGAGCGCCAGTCGGGCCCACTGCCGTGCCTCTGATCCTGCGCCGCGTCCATGCACCTGGGACATCCGTGCTGCACCGTCAAGCGCAAGGCGGGTTCCGCGTTCCCGGCTTCCTTGTCGCTTGCGTGTCGAGTCGCGTGGCGAAAGGAGAGGGCCCCGACCATGGTCCATGCTGTACGGGTTCTGCACTGGCTGGTTCACGCGATGGAGACGGCCTTCATCGCAGGACTGATCGCGTACTGTTTCACCCGCGAACTCGGGGCGGAGCCGCTCGCGGCGTTCGCCGCGGCAGGCGGGGCCTTTATGGCGGTCTCCATGGCCTTCGCCGCGTACTTCACGGCGACGGGCGCGATCAGGGCACCGGACCCACCTGTCAAGAACGACGGAGGTTCCGGAACGGGCACCTGAGACGATCACTGCTACGGCATCGGCGTCGACTCGCCATCGCCCGCGCCCGCCTGGTTGTCGCGCGGCAGGCGCGCCGCACACAGGGCGTACCAGCCGAAAGTCGCCATTGCCGCTTCTCGGTGCGGAGCAGTCTCTGATCTCTGTCTACGATGTAGACATCGGCTACAGCGTAGACAGAGCGATGAGTCATGGAAGATGACATGGGTCGTCGTGCCCGGCGCGCGGCTGCACGTCGAACGCACCGGCATCGGGCCCGCACTGCTGGTCTCCGGCGGGGGAGGCGACGCGGGCATGTACGTCGACGTGATCCCGCTGCTGGCCAGGGCCTTCACCGTGATCGCCTACGACCGGCGCGGCAACTCCCGCAGCCCGTTCACCGAGCCGCGCGCCTCGATCGCGGTCAACCGGCAGACCGACGACGCGATCGCCGTCCTCGACCACTACGGTTTCGAGCGCGCGTACGTCTTCGGCAACAGCAGTGGTGCGATCATCGCCCTGGAGATGGTGGCCCGGCACGCCGGCCGCCTGCTGGGCGCGGTCGCGCACGAGCCGCCGCTGGTCCAGCTCCTTGCGCCCGACAGCCGGGATCGGGTACGGGAGCCTGGCGCGGTCCCTCACCCGGCGCGAGCCGGACGTGTTCACCCGCCAGTTCCGCAACGCCGACCTGACGATGCGCCGCGAACTGCCCGCGTTCTGTCTCGCCTACCAGCCCGACCTGGCCGCGCTTGCCGCCACCACGGCGCCCTGGCGCCTGGCCACCGGTTGTGACAGTGTCGGCAAGCCCTACCACGCGGCCCGCGCACCTGCTGTCCGAGCGGCTCGGCGTACCCTGCCTGGAGCTCCCCGGCGGCCACGTTCCGTACCTGCGGCAGTCGGAGGATTTCAGCGCGACGCTCACGAAGATCCTGGACGGCTTCCCGTCATGACAGCCGACCCCAGCCCGCCGGGCAGGCTGCCGAAACCGCCCACGCGGCCCACCCTCACCCGCGAATACCTCGCCGCGGCCGCGCTCGCCCTCATCGACACCCACGGCCTGCGCAAGTTCTCCATGCGCAAGCTCGGCACCGCCGTAGGCTTCGATCCGATGGCCGTCCACCGCTACTACGCCGATCAGGAGGATCTCTTCGGCGGCGTCGCCGAGGCGATGTTCGCCGAGATCGACGCCGGCACCTTGCCCTGGGACGGCCCCTGGCGGCAGCCGGCACGCGACTACTGCCTGCGGCTACGCGACACGCTCCTGCGCCACCCCCGCGCAGTACAGGTATTCGCGACCCGGCCCGTACGCTCGCCCACCTCCATCGACACCGGCGTGAAGATGCTCACCAAGCTCCGCGACGACGGCATCTCTCCGGCGCAGGCCCTGCGCCTCTTCCGCCGCCTGCGCGAGTTCACCATCGGACACGCGCTCTCCATCGCCACGACCACGCTCGGGGCCGGTCGGCGCAGTCGCAAGCCCGAGCGCGGCAGCCCCGACTACAACCTGCTCGCCGAAGCCGCCGACGCCACCACCCTCGACGACCACTTCGAGGCGGGCCTCACCGCGCTACTGCACGGTTTTGACACCTCGAACGGCACCGAGGCTGCCGCCCACGGTGATCCATCCGATGTGGTGAAATATCGGACAAAATCTACAATGTAAAGGCGGTCGGTAAACGCAATCCACAGCAAACCGCTCCAAAGGCACGGGCTACGCCCGTACGACTGGAAGACAGCTCGTGCACTGCCCGCCTCTCGCCTGCCCGGTCCACTTCCGGGATCACGAACATGATCGACCCCTCCGGGGCCGGGCCGCCGGTCCTGTCTATGCTCAAGCCCATGGCACTGGAATGGGAACAGATCATCGTCGACTCCGCCGACCCTGTCGCTCTCGGGCGCTGGTGGGCTGAGGCTCTCGGCTGGGTTGTGGTCGACGAATCTGAGGAGATCATCGAGGTCCGGCCTGAGCCGGACCGGATGCCGGGGCTGCTCTTCGTGCCCGTCGCCGAGGGGAAGACGTCCAAGAACCGGCTCCACCCCGACTTCCGCCCCGACGACCAGGAGGCCGAGGTCGCCCGGCTGCTCTCCCTCGGTGCCCGGCGCGTCGACGCGGTGCAGGACGAGCAGCACTGGGTGACCCTCCTCGACCCGGAGGGCAACGAGTTCTGCGTCCTGGGTGAGCGGAAGAGCTGAGCGGAGGCCGGCAGTCTAGGAGGGGTGATGCCGGCGGTAGCGGCGGTCCGGGCGGCCGGTGCCGCCGTAGCGCGGGGAGACCTTGGCGGCGCCGATGGCGGTGAGGTGTTCGAGGTGGCGGTGGGCGCTGACCCCGGAGATGCCCATCTGGGCGGCGGAGGCCATCGCCTACGGTGTCCCCCGCTCCTATTGCCGCCCCTGTCAAGGGCGGCGAGTTGTTCCACCTCAGCGAGCAGGTCGGCCTTCTCGGAGGCGAGCTGTTGACGCGGTTGGTGCGGCGTGTTGTGATCCACTTACGCGTATTTCGTACTCGTTTAGTAGGAAATAGGGTGGTTATGGGGTTATTACAGCGTGCCGCCGCGGTCGTCGCGCTCCTGGTGAGTGTGGCGGGTGTCCAGGTGGCGCAGGGCGGGCCGGCGCGGGCGGCTCTGCCCACCGCCGCCGTCGCGCTCGGCGACAGTTTCGTCAGCGGCGAGGGTGCGGGAAGCTATCAGCCCGTCGTCGATGCCTCCGGTACGGCGCAGAGTTTCCCCGGGTGGTCGGCGGCCAACAGCAACGCCTATTTCTGTCATCGGTCGGCGAACGCGTCGGTGTTCGCGGCGGCGCTTCCGGGGATTCAGCAGCGTTTCAACCTGGCGTGCTCCGGTGCTCAGCCGGCTGACATCGCGGCTCCGTCGGGTGCTCGGGCCGAGGGGCGGGCGGTCGCTTCGCAGCTCGATCAGTTGCGTGCCGTCGCGCGGACGCATGACATCGATGTGGTGCTGGTCGGTCTCGGGTCGAACAACACGCAGTTCACCTTTGGTGATGTGGCCACGTTGTGTGCCAATCGGTTCATCGCGGATGCCTGGACGGGGTGGTGGGAGTTCTGGGCCTATCTGAAGGGTGAGGTGCCGCAGCGGCCCTGTACGGCTTCGGATCTGGCCACCGGTGCCGAGGTCGAGGCCGCTACTGCTGAGACGACGGCGGCTTTGCGGTTGATTCTGGACACTCTGGCGCAGGTTGATGCTGATGGCAGTCATCAGGTGATTCTGCAGACGTATACGAATCCGTTGCCGCCGGAGCTCGCCGCGCAGTATCACGAGGAGGACAACCGTTCCGACACTCGTGACAAGTTCCGTGCTCTGGGTGCGGAGCGGTATGCGGCTGGGTGTCCGATTCATCGGGCGAGTCTTGGTCCTGGGCAGGTGTTCTCGGAGAGTCTGGGGTCTCTGGTGCGGAATGCGCAGGCCGTGCTGGCGGCTGAGCGTCCGGCGGCTGATGTGCGGGTGCTGGATGTTCAGCGGGCTTTCGACGGGGCCAGGTTGTGTGAGAATCCGGGTAGTCCGGGGGGTGCGCTGGCCACGCCGGTGCGGGTGCAGGATGGGCCGTCCGGTACGTTCATCACGAGTCTGTCCGGCTGGGACAAGATCGGTATCCAGCGGGCGGCGAATACATGTGTCACCTATTTCCAGACGTGTCAGGAGTCGTGGCACCCTAACGCCGCGGGTCATGCGGTGCTCGGTCAGTGTCTGGCCGGTGCTTTCGCCGCGGCGCCGCGTGCGGTCGTCGGGTGTGCCCGTAACGCGGACGGCACGCTGACCATTTCCTGAGGCTGCGCGTCCGGCTGTTCGGGGGCCGGACGTGTCGTCGTGAAGGTGGGTCAGGCGGCGTCGTACGCGGTGGCGGCGGACTTGTCGCGCCATGGGGCCATGTCCCTCTCGATGCGGTCGAGGGTGACCTGGAGTCGTTCGAGGGTGTCGGGTCCGAGGTACAGGTGTCCCGGGAGTTCATTCTGACTGGTGACTTCGTAGATCAGGGCGGCGCTTTTGATCGGGTCGCCGAGCTGGGTGTGGTTGGCGGTGCCGGCCCAGTCGAGGGTGACGTGGGCGGGGGTGCCGTCGTAGGCGTCGATGCGGTGTCCGGCGGTGGACAGGGAGCTGGTGTCGAGGAAGTCGGTACGCAGGACACCGGGCTCGACGACCATGCACTGGATGCCGAACGGCGCCAGTTCGGCCGACAGCGCTTCGCTGAGGCCGGCGACGGCGAATTTCGAGGCGGAGTACATGCTCACGCCTGGTTCGCCTTCGAAGCCGGACCGGGATCCGATGTTGACGATCTTTCCGCCGCCCGCGGCGCGCATGCCGGGCAGGACGGCGCGGGTGAGGTTGATGAGAGCGAAGACGTTGAGGTCGAACAGGGAGCGGGCTTCGGCGTCGGTGATCTCCTCCAGTGCGCCGAGCAGGCCGCGGCCGGCGTTGTTGACCAGGACGTCGATGCTGCCGTAGCGCTGGACGGCCGTTTCGACGGCCTGGGTGATCTCGTCGTCGCGGGTGACGTCGAGGCGGACGCTGAGCACCCGGTCGGACCGCTGGAGGTCGCCGGGCAGGCGGGCGGGGTCGCGGACGGCCGCCACCACGGTGTCGCCGTGGGCGAGGGCGGTGCGGGCGAGGTGCAGGCCGAGGCCCCTGGAGGCGCCGGTGATGAACCAGGTGGACATGTGCGTGGCTCCTTCGTGCCGATGAGCGGACGGGGCCGGGGCGGGTCGTTTCCCGTCTCGTGCCCGGCTTCCACTGAACCAGCCCTGAGCTGCGAAAACGGGCCTCATCCTGGCCCAGGGGATCGGGGGACAGTTTGGGCCACCCTGGCGGAACGCCGCCTCGCGCGAAGGGGTGACACTGGGGGTATGGACCGTGACCACAGTCCGCTCGCCCAGTTCCTGCGTTCGGCCCGCTCCCGGCTCGGCCCGGAGGAGGCGGGGATCGAGGAGCCGGTGCTGGGGCGGCGCCGGGTGTCGGGGTTGCGGCGTGAGGAGCTGGCGCGGCTCGCCGGGGTGAGCGTGGATTACTACACCCGTCTGGAGCAGGGTCGTAGCCGGAGCGCTTCGCCTGAGGTGCTGGACGCGCTGGCCACGGCGCTTCGCCTGGACGACGCCGAGCGTGAGCATCTGCATGTTCTCGCGCGTCCTCAGCCTGCGCGGCGTCGTCGGCGTCCGCGCCCGCAGCGGGTTCACCCCGCTACCTGGCGGTTGCTGGAGGTTTTCGAGGGGGCGCGGCGGCCGGCTTTCGTTCTGGGGCGCCGGTTGGATGTGCTGGCGCACAATCGGCTGGCCGGGCGGCTGATCGCCGATTTCCGGGCGTTGCCGGCGGCGGAGCGTAATCAGGCGCGTTTCGTCTTTCTTGATCCGCACGCGCGGGAGTTGTACGCGAACTGGGCGGCCGTCGCCGCCGACACGGCCGCCATGCTCCGCCGTGACGCCGGTCGCCATCCGGAGGACCCGGCGCTGAGTGCGCTGGTCGGTGATCTGTCCATCCGGAGTGAGGCGTTCCGGCGTTACTGGTCGGACAACAAGGTGCATCGGCGCACCACGGGGAGCAAGGAGTATCACCATCCCCTGGTCGGTGATCTCACGGTCACCTATCAGGCGCTCATCCTGGCCGATGATCCCGATCAGACGTTGTTCGTCTATGACGTCGAGCCCGGCAGCCCGTCGGAGATGGCGTTGCGGCTGCTCGCCCGGTGGAGTGAGCCGGTCGGCGTGCTGTCGCGTCCTAGCGTCGGATCATGATGTTGATGACCTTCTCCGTGGTGTAGGAGAGGAGTTCTTCGAGGCATTCTTCCTTGGCGCCGACGCCGGAGGCTTTGACGCCGCCGTAGGGCACGTTGGGGAAGTGGGCTCCGGATCCGTTGATCCAGGTGAAGCCGGCTTCCATCGCTTCGGCGACGCGGAAGGCCCGGTCGAGATCGTTGGTCCAGACGGCTCCGGTGAGGCCGTAGCGGACGTCGTTGGCGATCTGGATCGCCTCTTGCTCGGTACGGAAGCGCAGGACGGACAGGACGGGGCCGAAGATTTCTTCCTGGGCGACGCGGGCGGCGGGGGTGACGTCGGCCAGGATCGTCGGTGCGACGAAGGCGGCCGGTTCGGCGGCTGGTGGGGTTGTGCCGCCGCGGACGAGCCGGGCGCCGTCGTCGAGGGCGATCTTGACGTAGCCGAGGGCCTTGGCCTGGGCGCGCCGGTCGACCATGGTGCCCTGGGTGGTCGTGGGGTCGAGGGGGTCGCCGAGGCGGATCTCGTCGACGGCGCGAGTGACTTCGGCGAGGACGTCGTCGTACACGCTGTCGTGGATGAGCAGGCGTGAGGTGGAGCCGCAGGACTGGCCGGCCCACATGAAGTTCATGCCCGCGACGGCGCTGCGCGCGGCCTCGGTGACGGGGGCGTCGTCGAAGACGATCATCGCGTTCTTGCCGCCCAGTTCCAGGGTGACGTGTTTGACGCCGGATTCGGCCGCGGCGCGCTGGATGGCGCGGCCGGTGGGCTCGGATCCGATGAATCCGATGCGGCGGACGGCGGGGTGGCGCACGATCCGGTCGGGGACCGCGGGGCCGTCGCCGACGACGATGTTGAGCACGCCTGGCGGGAGGAGGTCGCGGGCCAGTTCGCCGAGCCGCAGCGTCGACAGGGGTCCAGCCTCGGGCGGCTTGATGACGCACGGGTTGCCGGCGATGAGGGGTGCCGCGACGCGGCAGGCGAACATCAGCGGGTGGTTGAACGGGAAGATCTTGGCCACGACGCCGACCGGTTCGCGCAGGGTCAGGTGCACGGCTCCGGAGCCCGGGATGGTCTGGCCTTTCAGCTCCAGGGCGAGCCCGGCGTACATGCGCATCTGCTCGACGGCGATGCGGACGTCGGTGCGGGCGTTGGTGATGGGGGAGCCGACGTCGAGCGTGTCCAGGAGCGCGAGCTCTTCGGCGTGCTCCTCGACGGCGTCGGCGAGGGCGAGGACGCGGCGTGCGCGTTCGGCGACCGGGGTGGAGCGCCAGCCGGCGCGTGCCTGCTCGGCGGCTTCGACGGCGGCGTCCACGTCGGCCGGCTGGGCGTCGGGGACCGTGGCGAGCGCGTCGCCGGTGTAGGGGTCGGTGGTGGTGAACGTGGCTCCGTCTGTGGCGGCGGTGGGCCGGCCGCCGATCAGCATGAGGAAGGGCCGCCCGAGCACGTCGTCGATCTCGTGGCGGCGTTCCTGCCGGGGTGCGGTGATGTGCTGGGTGGTCATCAGGTGTGGTTCCCGTCCTGTGCGACCTGGCGGCACCAGACGTCCCAGGCGCGGCGGGCTTGTGCGCCGACGGTCTGGTCGGCGGCCTTGGCCTCGCCGGCGCTGAGGTAGCGCGGGGTGCCCAGGGTCAGGGCCTGGAGCTGGATGCGGGCGTTGACCTCGGTGTAGACGGCGCGGTAGACGACGTCCATGAGGGAGGGGCCGGCGGTCACGGAGCCGTGGCCGCGCATCAGGGCGACGGCGCCGCCGCCGAGGGTGGTCGCGAGGGAGGCGCCGAGTCGCGGTGAGGTGATGAGGAGGTCGCTGGCGTCGCCGGCGTGGTCGCTGATCTCGTAGATCGGGGTGCGCTCGGCGGCGAGGAAGCCGGCCATGTGGACGAGCGGGCGCAGGGGTGTGTCGCTGACGCCGAACGGGATGACCGAGGGTGAGTGGCTGTGCACGACGGCGAGGACGTCGGGGCGGTGCCGGTAGATCTCGGCGTGGATGAAGCGTTCGAGGTAGGGGGTGCGGGGGTCGTCGCTCTCGCCGTCGAGGTGGTGGACGAGCAGGTCGGACGGTGTCACGGATCCCGGCGCGAGGTTGCGTGAGAGCAGGAAGGTGTCGGCGCCGGGTGCGGTGCGGGCGCTGACGTGGCCGAAGGCGTCGAGGACTCCTTCGCGTACCAGGATGTGGTTGGCGGCGGTGAGGGCGTCACGCAGGTCGGCGCCGGACGGGTGCGGGTGGGTCATGGTTTCCTTCCAGCCTCGTCGGCTCGGTCTTCACGGGTGAGTGCGGCGGCCATCGCGGGGGCGTAGCCGGTTTCGACGACCACGTCCACGATGACGGTGGCGCCGGCGCGGGTGTCCTGGACGGCGGTGCGCAGGGTGCCGGCGAGGTCCGCCTGGCCGGTGATGGGCCCGTAGCCGACGGCGCCCTGGGCGCGGGCGAGTGCGGCGAGGTCGGGGGCGGGGTCGGCGATGCGCTGGCCGACCCATTTGCGGGTGACGTCGCGGTCGCGTACGAGGGCGACCTTCTCCTGGTGGACTTCGTCGTTGAAGTAGGAGCGGTTGTTGGCGACGATGATGAGGGCGGGGATGCGCTGGTTGACGGCGGTCCAGATGGCCTGGACTCCCATGAGGTAGTCGCCGTCGCCGAGGACGGAGACGGGCAGTCGTCCGCTGTCGCGCAGGGCGAGTGCGGCGCCGACGGTCATGCCCGGTCCTGAGCCGATTCCGCCGCCGCCGTCGTAGCCGAGATAGTCGAGCGGGTGCTCGAAGTCCCAGCTGTCTCCGTCCCATCCGAGGGGGAGGCGGACGAGGGTGGTGTCGGCGCCGTCCAGGACCGAGCGCAGGGTGGCGCTGAGGTGTGGCAGATCGATGGGTCCGGCGTCCGTGGCCGGTTCGGGTGCGGGGCGGGGGTTCAAGGGGGTGCTGGGGCCGGGGGTCAGGTGGGTGAGCAGGTCCGCCACGGCCGTGTCGGGTTCGGCGGGGAGCCACACGTCGGCAGGGGCGCGGCCTTGGTGGTCCTTGCTCCAGCCGTTGGCCAGCAGCGGTTCCAGGGTCGCGGAGACGACGGCGGTGGAGCCGGGCACGGCGGCCTGGGCGAGGGTGCCGGCGAGGTCGATCCAGCCCAGGGCGAGGACGGCGTCGGCGGCGCGCAGGGCTTCCTGGGCGTGCCGGCCGAGGAAGAAGCCGGGGCCCGGGACGTGGGCGGGGTGGCGGCTGGGGAAGGTGGAGCCGGCTTTGAGGTCGGTGATGACGCGGGCGCCGAGCGCTTCGGCCAGTTTGATCCGGTTGGTCCAGGCGGTTTCGTCGCGCCGGCCGGGGCCGAGGAGGATGACGGGCGAGGTGGCCCGTGCCAGGACGGCCGCGGCTCTGGCGATCGAGTCCGCCGACGCGGTCGGCTGGTCGGCGGCGCGCCCCTTGCTGATGGCAGGGGGTTGGGGCGGGTCGGTGAGCTGCTGCTCCTGCACGGCGCTGTCGAGGACGACGTACGTGGGCGCGGTCGGCGCGGTCCGGGTGATGTCCCAGGCGCGGGCGAGGGACTCCAGGGACGCGGGGACCGAGGTCGGGGTGTCGTCCCATTTGACGAAGTTGCGGACGAGTGCCGGTTGGTCGGCGGCGGTGTGGATCCAGTCGATCCAGGGCCGGCGTTTGGCCGCGTCGAGGGGTCCGGTGGCGCCGATGACGAGCATGGGGACGCGGTCGCACCAGGCGTTGTAGAGCGCCATGGTGGCGTGCATGAGGCCGACGTTGCTGTGCAGCGCCACCGCCATCGGCTCGCCGGTCACCTTGGCCCAGCCGTGGGCGATGGCGACGGCGTGCTCCTCGTGCAGGCAGAGCAGCAGGTGCGGGCCCGCGTCGCCGGCGTAGTTGACCAGGCTGTCGTGCAGGCCGCGGAAGCTGGCGCCCGGGTTGAGCGCGATGTGCCGGATGCCGGCGTGCTGCAGCAGGTCGACGATGGCGTCGCTGCCCCATTGCGGGGTGCGGCCGGTCGGTGGTGCGGCGTCCGCGCGTACGTCGTCGGTGGTGGTCATCGATCGCCTTTCAGACTTTCGGAGCGGTGCGCGTGGCTTCCATCAGAGCAGTCCGGGAAGGACGAAGGCCATGGTGAGGACCGGCGCGGTCACCACCATGAGGGCGCCCCAGGACAGGAAGCCGCGGTAGGTGTAGTGGCGGTCCTCGGAGTCGGCGTTGGACAGCACGACCGCGCCGATCGTCGAGAACGGGGTGGAGTCGACGACCGTGGCGCTGATCGCCACTGCGATGGCCATGCCGGTCACCGAGATCTGGCCGCTGAGCAGGAACGGCATCGCGAGCGGGATGAGGACGGCGATGATGCCGGCGCTGGAGGCGAAGGCCGAGACGACCGCGCCGATCAGGCAGATGAGGAACGCGGTGGCGAGCGGCGAGCCGAGGCTGTTGGCGGCGTCGCCGACGAACTTGATGGTGCCGATCTCGTTGAGCAGGCCGACGTAGGTGACGACGCCGCAGATGAGCAGGACGACGTCCCAGGCGATGCGCTTGGCGGCGCCGGTCGAGCTCTTCGGGGCGACCACCATGAGGAGCACGGAGGCGGACAGGGCCAGGATGCCGAGGTCGACCTTGCCGACCATGGCGATCGCGCCGACGGCGACGATGACGGCGAGGGTCAGGCCCTTGATCCGGTCGAAGGTCAGGGGCTGCGCGTCAGGCGTGTCAGGCGTGCCGGCCGGGTCGGTCGCCGGCGTCCCGGAGCCCGCGGGGGACGCGGCCGTCATCCGGGCCGAGGTCGCGGCCGCGGTGACGCCGGCGGTGCCAGTGGTAGACGCGGTGGCGGTGACCGGCTCAGCGAGCGCGGTGATGGGGAGGGCCGCGGTGCCGCGTTCGGCGCGCCACAGCTTCAGGCCGCCGAAGAAGCAGTAGATGACGACGCCGAGCATGACGTTGTAGCCGATGTTGGCCAGGAACAGCGCGATGGGGTTGGGGTCGAGCCCGGCCCGTTCGATGGTGGTGTTGACGGTGGCGCCGAGCAGGTTGACGGGTGAGAAGTTGCCGCAGCAGGCGCCGTGCAGGATCATCAGGCCGGCCAGCCTGGGGCTGATCCCGTGCTTCTTGGCCAGCCGCATCCCGATGGGGGCGACCAGGCCGACGACGACGGGGGCGAGCGCGCCCAGGCTGGTGACGACTCCGGCGATGAGGAACAGCAGCCAGGGCATGACGGACGCGCGGCCGCGTACGGACCGGCTGAGGACGTCGACGACCCATTCGATCGTGCCGTTGACGGCGGCGATGCCGAACAGGAACGTGACCCCGATCAGCAGCACGAACAGGTCGGCGGGGAAGGCGGCGTAGAGCTCGTCGACGCCCTTTCCGGTGACGAGCAGGACCATGGCCCCGCCGCCGACGAGGGCGACGGCGCCGAGGTTGATGCCGCGCAGTGCGCCGAGGAGGAACGCGAGTGCGAGCACTCCGATGGCGAGCAGATGGACTTGCATGAGTTGGATCCGTTCATCACGGCTGGTTGAGGATTCCAGCCCTCGGGATTTCGCCCCCCCGACGACCGGGCCGCTCCCGCGGCATGAGCCCGGCAGATGTCTCGCGTCCAGCGGTCGCCCGGCCCGGTCACTGGACTGTAGGCGCCGGTGCAGTCTGCTGTCGATACTCCGCGTTCTGCATAGCAGAAAGTTTCCAGGGTATTTCGGGCGCGGCACACATCCGCCCGGCGGGGGCGGTGAGGGGGTGGCGTGGTTACTCGCGCCCGGCCAGGCGGGCGGCGGCGGCG
The DNA here is from genome assembly GCF_039529435.1 of Nonomuraea maheshkhaliensis. Lineage (NCBI taxonomy): Bacteria > Bacillati > Actinomycetota > Actinomycetes > Streptosporangiales > Streptosporangiaceae > Nonomuraea > Nonomuraea maheshkhaliensis. The sequence continues at coordinate 22,074 of NZ_BAAAMU010000033.1, read as the reverse complement.
TGCAGCCGCTGGACGTGGGCCTTCTCCAGGGCCGGGCTCCAGCGGGAGTCGGGTGCGGCGATGCTCAGGCCGCCGAGCAGGTCGCCGCCGGGGTCGACGACGGCGACGCCGACGGAGCAGACGCCCAGCTCGACCTCGCCCCGGTTGCGGGCGTAGCCGCGGGCCCGGGTCCTGGCCAGCTCGCGCAGGAGGGTTTCGTGGCCGGTCACGTCGTGGTCGCCGAGCTGGGCGGGGGCGCCGTAGCGGGCGCTGACCCACTCGTCGCTCTCGGCGGCGAGCATGGCGCGGCCGATGCTGGTGTCGCGGGCGGGCATGGTGCGGCCCTGCCGGCCGGTGACCCGCAGCGCGCGGGTGCTCTCCACGACGTCGATGTAGCGCACGTCGGTGCCGTCGAGGACGGCGAAGTGCGCCGTCTCGCCGCTCTCCTTGGCCAGGTGGGCGAGGGTGGGGCGGATCTCGCGGGCGACGTCGAAGCGGATGCCGGTGTCGCGGCGCAGGTCGAGGAGGTAGGGGCCGGCCCGGTAGCTGCGGGTGCGGGGGTCTTGCACCGCGAACCCGCGGTAGACGAACATCGCGAGCAGGCGGTGGGCGGTGGACTGGCCGACGTCGAGCCGGGCCCTGACCTCCGAGAGCTTCACCTCGGGGCTCTCGGCGAGCATCTGGATGAGGCTGAGCGCGCGGTCCACCGATGCGATGGGATACGGCGGTGCGGGCCGTTCCCTGTCCGCTCCCGTCATGTGGACGAACGCTACCGGCCCGGCGAACGGGGGCGCAAACGCCCGTCAGAGCGCCGGCGCGGGCCGGCTCAGGTCGCCGCCGCCGACGGCCCCTCAGGTCCCCCTCAGGCCTCTCAGGTCTGCGCGAGCGTCACGGACGACAGCGGGATCACCGGGTACATCGGCGGTTCCTCCTCGGGGACGAGCGCGGTCGGCCCGTAGATCCAGTCGGTGTAGATGTGGTCGTGCGGCTCGCGGGCCCGCAGGATCGTGTTGCGGCGCAGGCGCGGCTCGCCGTCGAGGTGCCACAGGTCGCCCCAGGCACGCGCGGTGAGCACGACGCGGCGGCAGTGCTCGGGCCGCACGGCCTCGTAGGCGGCCAGCGCGGCGGCCCAGTCGACCCGGCCCGTCGCGCCGTCCCGTTGCCGGGCGACGTGCTCGGCGAGCACCCAGCCGTCCTCGATCGCCATGATCGCGCCCTGCGCCATGTACTGCAGCGGCGGGTGGGCCGCGTCGCCGAGCAGCGCGATCCGGCCGTGCACCCAGGTCATGATCGGGTCGCGGTCGTACATGCGCCACCAGCGGTCCCGCCACATCAGCGGGATCCCCGAGCGCACCACGGGCGCGGTGGCGGCGAACGCGGCGTCCAGTTCGTCCGGCGTGCCCCACTCCTGCTCTCCGGCCAGCGCCTTCGGTGAGCGGAAGACGGCGACCTGGTTGAGCAGGTCGCCGCCGCGCAGCCCGTAACGCACGAAGTGGCAGCCGGGGCCGACATAGACCACGACCTCGGACAGGTTGACGTCGCCGGGCGGCATCTCCTGCATCGGGACGGTGGCGCGGTAGGCGACGTAGGCGGAGCTGACCGGTTCGTCGTCGACGAGCAGTTTGCGGGCGACCGAGTGCAGGCCGTCGGCGGCGATCACGACCGGCGCCCGCATGACGCGGCCGTCGGCCAGTTTCACCTCCGCGCCCTGCCTTCCGTGGGGTGCGGTGGTGTTGGCGTAGCCGTCGACGCGGTGGTCGGTGAGCAGGTCCACGCCGGCGCGCCGGCAGGCGCGCAGGAACAGGCCGTGCAGGTCGCTGCGGTGGATCACCATGTACGGGGAGCCGTAGGCGCGTTCGAGGTCGGTCAGGTCGAGCCGGGTGAGCTCGCTGCCGTCGAGGGCGTCGCGCATGACCATGCCGGTCGGCAGGAGGCCGAGCGACTTGGCCTCCTCCAGCAGGCCGTACTCGGCCAGGATCCGGGTGCAGTTGGGTGCGATCTGGATGCCCGCGCCGACCTCGCCGAACTCCTTCGCCTGCTCCAGCACGCGGACCTTGAGGCCCTTGCGGGTCAGGGCGTAGGCCGTGGACAGCCCGCCGATGCCGCCGCCGACGACCAGCACATCGACCTCACCGGCCCCGCTACCAGCCAGGCCGCTGCTCACAGCCACGCTCCCAGCTCGGGCGCGCCCGCCAGCCGGTGCGGGCGTCCGGTCAGCCAGGCGGCGCGTTCGGCCAGGGGGCCTTCGACGGGCGGCACGCCGCCGCGCTGGGCGGCGACGTCGGCGCACAGCGCCTCCAGGTAGGCGGGTGGCAGGTCGGCGAAGGCGACGCCGAGGCCGAGATCGACGGTGTGCACGTAGACCTCGCGGGCGCGCAGCCACGGCACCTCGGTGGCCGGCACGGTGCGGCCCTGCGCGGTGACGACCTCGACCGCCCACTGCCGCTCGCTCAGCGCCGCCGACGCCTCTGCCAGGGCGGTCGCGGAGCGGTACAGCCAGGTCTCCAGGCCGGCGGCCGGCATCCGCACGCCGCGTTCGATCCCGGCGGCGCGCTCGGCGGGGGAGGCGTACATCGGCGTGGGCTCGCCGGTGGCCGCCCAGCGCACGAGGTTGCCGAGCGCGTCGGCGTTGGCCGCGACGTGGGCGAGCACGTGCCCGCGGGTCCAGCCCGGCAGCAGGCTGGGCCGCGCGTACTCCGCCTCGTCCAGCCCGGCCACCGTGTCGAGGAGCAGCTTGGTGCCGTCGTCCGCCCAGCGCCGGGTGTCGGCGAAACTCCGCCTCACGGCTCCACCACCACCTGGTTGACGCAGGCGCCGATGCCCTCGACCTCCGTCACGACGCTCTCCCCTCCGGTGAGGTACACCTTCGGGTCGCGGGCATGGCCGACGCCGGCGGGGGTGCCGGTGGCGATCAGGTCGCCGGGGTTGAGCCGCACGACGGTGGAGACGTAACGCACCAGGTGCACGGGGTCGAAGAGCAGCGTGGCGGTGTCGTCCTGCTGCATGAGGCGGCCGTCGACGGTGGTGCGCACCGTCAGCGCCGGGCGGACGCCGCCGGGGAGCTCGTCGGGGGTCACGAGGTACGGGCCCACCGGGGTGGAGGAGTCCCAGATCTTGCCCTGGGTCCACTCGACGGTGCGGAACTGCCAGTCGCGTACCGAAACGTCGTTCATGACGGTGAAGCCGGCGATGGCCGCGGCGGCCTCCTGCTCGCCGGCGCGGCGCACGGGCCGGCCGATCACCACGGCGAGCTCGACCTCCCAGTCGAGCGCGTCGGTCTCGGGAGGCTTGACGATGTCGTCGCGCGCGCCGATCAGGGAGTCGGCGAACTTGGGGAACAGCGTCGGGAAAGCCGGCAGCTCGCGGCCCATCTCCTTGATGTGCCCGGTGTAGTTGTGGCCGACGCAGATCACCTTCGACGGGCGCGGCACCACGGGCGCGAAGTCGGCGCCTTCGGCGTCGTAGGTGAGGCCGGTCGCGGCCGCGGCGGCCCGCTCCCAGCCGGGATCGGCCAGGAACGCGCCGAGATCCTCGGCGCCGAGGTCGACCAGCGTGCCGCCGTCGAGCTTCACGGCGCGGGTGCCGCCGGGGGTGCGGATGGTGGCCAGCCTCATCAGGCGTTCCCCCTCCGGTCGAGCCGCAGCGCCTCGAAGACGGGCGAGTCGGAGAAGCGGAACAGGTCCATCGCGCCGGAATCAGAATCGGCCGACCCCGCTTCCGAGCGCACGGAGAACGGCTCCCACGACGGCACCACGAACAGGTCGCCGCGGGTGACCGACCAGGTCGTCTCGCCGACGGTGACCGTTCCTGCGCCGTTGAAGACCTGGTAGACGCTCGATCCGGTCTCCCGGACCGGGGCGGTCTCGGCACCGCGCACGACGCGGTGCATCTCGGCCCGGATGGTGGACAGCACGTCGCCGCCCGTCGCCGGGTTGGCGAAGCGGACCGCGGCGTGGCCCGGCTCGACCGTCCCGCCGTACCCCTCGGCCTCAAGAGCGAGCTGATCGGCGAGTGCGGCGTCGGTGAACTCCCACTTGTAGGCCAAGAGCGGCGAATCCCCGGCGGGGGCCGGCGTCGCCGAGAGCGGGCGCAGGCCGGGGTGGCCCCACAGGCGCTCGGATCGGCTCCGCTCGGGGGTGGTGCGCTCGGCCTCGGACAGCTCGTCGCGGCCGAACTCGAAGAACTGCGCCTCGGTGACGTACTGGAACGGGATGTCCAGGCCGTCGAGCCAGGCCATGGGCTCGGTGGTGGCGTTGTGGTGGGCGTGCCAGTTCCAGCCGGCCTGCGGCAGGAAGTCGCCCCGGTTCATCGGCACGGGGTCGCCGTCGACCACGGTCCACACGCCCGAGCCCTCGACCACGAACCGGAAGGCGTGCTGGGTGTGGCGGTGCTCGGGGGCGTCCTCGCCGGGCATCAGGTACTGGATCGCGGCCCACAGCGTCGGCGTGGCGAACGGGCGGCCCCCCAGCGACGGGTTGGCCAGAGCGATCGCGCGGCGCTCGCCGCCGCGGCCGACCGGCACGATCTCGCCGGCGCGGGCCGCGAGCTTGAGCAGGTTGTCCCAGTGCCACAGGTGCGCCACCGCCCGCGAGCGCGGGTGGGCCGGCATCAGGTCGCCGATCTCCGTCCACAACGGGACCAGCAATTCCTCCTCGAAACCGCGGTAGAGCTCGTGCAGGGCGGGCGTGACGTCGGGCTGGTCGGGGGCCGAGACGGCCTGCAGCCGGACCGGGGTTCGTATCGTGCTCATATGTGAGAGAGTGCTGGATATCCCGACATATAGAACAACATATTCTTCTGTGCAGAACGGAGGTCCGGTGGACAAGCCGCTGAAGACCCCGCCGGCGTACGCGGTCGCCAGCGTCGACCACGCGCTGCGGATCGCGACGATGCTGCAGCTCGAAGGCGCCCTGACCGTCTCGGAGGCGGCCGGGCGGCTCGGCGTGGCCCGCTCGACCGCGCACCGGCTGCTGCAGATGCTCGTCTACCGCGACTTCGCCGTCCAGGACGAACGGCACCGCTACCACGCCGGCCCCGTGCTCCAGCTCGCCGAGCACTCGCGCTCACGCACCTCGCAACTGCGCGCGACCGCCCTGCCGCACCTGCGCCGCCTGGTCGACGCCGTGCGGGAGTCGGCCAACCTGACCATCCGCACCGGCGACACGGCCCGGTTCATCGCCAGCGTCGAATGCGACCAGGCGCTGCGCGTCGGCAACCGCGAGGGCATGGTCTTCCCCGCCCACCAGACCACGGCGGGCCTGCTGCTGCTCGCCGAGCTCGGCGCCGAGGAGGTCGACGCCGTCTATGCCCCCGACCGATACGCCGAGCAGCCGTCCGCCCGCCCCGACCTGACCCGGCTCAAGGGCGAGCTCACCCGCATCAGGCGCGCCGGGTTCGTGGTCAACCAGGGCCGCTCCGAGCACGGCGTCGTCGCCGTCGGCGTCCCCGTGCGCGACGACCAGGGCGTGGCGGTGGCGGGCCTGTCCATCTCGATGCCGAGCGTCCGCTACCAGCACACCGAGCTGCCCGCCCTCGTGGCGACCCTCCAGGCCGCCGCCCGCCGGCTGGAGGCGGACCTGGCCATGGCCACGGCCCGGTGACGCCGCGGGGCTAGTCCCGGCGCTCCCCGCGGCCGTCCGAGGTCTCCTCGCTGGACGGGCACTGGGCTCGGGACAGGCCCTCGCCGACCCGCGGCCCGCGGTGCTCGCGGGCGCCCAGGCCCATCGTTTGATCCAGATCGTGGAGGCGCTGGAGTTCGGTTCGACCAACACCGTGCACGCGCCGATGATGGAGGCCCTGGCGCTGATCAAGCGGTACAAGGCCGAGGCCAGCAACCGGATGAAGTGCTACGCGCTCGGCGAGCACGTCCCCGTCGACGGGATCATCCCGGCCGAGTTGGTGGAGCTGATGTGCCGGGCCGACAGCACCCGCCGCCAGCGGATCTTGCGCACAGTGTACGAGTGCGGGGTGTTTCAGAGCCTGCGGGAGAAGCTGCGCTGCAAGGAGGCCTGGGTGGCCGGCGCCGACAAGTGGCGCGACCCCGATGACGACCTGCCCAAGGACTTCGAGGCCAACCGCACCGAGAACTACGCCAAGCTCCGCAAACCGCTCGATCCCAAACGATTCACCGCAGAAATGATGGAGGAGTTGGACGCGGAGTTGTCGGCGCTGAACAACGCGTTCGGCGGTAAGGGCCTGCCCTGGCTGAAGATCGAAGAACGGCGCAATTGGGGCGATCCAGCTGACCCCCTTGGAGGCGGCGCCCGAACCGCGGAATCTGCGTCGGCTGAAGACGGCGATCAGGGCGCGTTGGGGCGTGGTTCCGCCGATGGACATGCTGACGGAGACCGCGCTGCGCACCGGCTGCCTGGGCGTCTTCACTCCCGCGGGCACTCAGAACCACCTGGATGCGCAGGTGCTGTTTGAACGGCTCCTGTTATTGATCTACTTATTGATCTACGCCTACGGGACCGGGGCGGGGGTGCGCACCGTCGCCGCCGGCGACCACCCGCACACCGAGGACGACCTGCGCTACGTCCGGCGGCGCTACCTGACGGTGGAGTCCTGCCGAGAGGTCGCCCGGATTATCGCTAACGCCACCTTCGGCGCCCGGCACAGCACGCTGTGGGGCGAGGGCACCACCGCGGTGGCTTCGGACTCCACCCATTTCTCCGCGTTCGATCAGAACATCTTCACCGAGCTGTACCTGCCCGGTCAATGACTACATCCGGTTCGGCAAGCGCGGCGAGCTCGCCTCCAACCGGCGTGAAGCGCAGAAACTGGGCATGCTGTGCCTGCACATCCTGCAAAGCTGCCTCGGCCTGGTAAACACGTTGATGATCCAGGACACGCTCGCCCTGCCGGAATGGCAGGGCGAGCTGACCGACGCCGACCGGCGGGGCCTAACCCCGATCTTTCCCTCGAACATGACCCCGTACGGCGAGATCCAGCTGCGCACTGACCGCCGCCTGGAGCTGACCGACCTGTCGGCACCTGGACGTTGAGAAGCTGTAACGCTCATGACGGCCTATCGCTGAGGAAGCTGTCACCAGGTACACCCGCCCGCGTTAGATCCGTCATCGTATGCAGCGTGGCAGATGTACCTCGATGCGGGTCCCCTGCCCGTCTGGGCTGTCGATGTGGATGCGGCCGCGGTGCGCATCGGCGATGGCCGCCACGATGGCCAAGCCGAGCCCGCTGCCGCCGCTCGCCCGGCTGCGGCTCTTGTCGGCCCGGTAGAAGCGGTCGAACACGTGCGGCAGGGCCTCATCAGGAATGCCCGGCCCCTGGTCGGTCACTCGTAGCACCACCTCATCGCCTTCCAGGGCCAGGTCGAGGTGGCAGGAGACGCCGGGGGGCGTGTGCATGCGTACGTTGCCGAGCAGGTTGCCGACGAGTTGGCTGAGCTGCTCCTCATCGCCTACGAGTGTGATGCGTTCGTGAACGTCCCAGGTCAGCGGCCGCTCGGGCTCGACCGCGGCGGCGTCGCGGCAGCAGTCCAGGACGACGCTGGTCAGGTCGAAGGCCTGGAAGTCGGTCTCGTGCTCTTGGTCGAAGCGGGCGAGTTGTAGCAGCGACTGCACCAGCCTGGCCATGCGCCGCGCCTCGGCGTGCATCCGCTCGACCGCCTCACGCTCGGCGGCGGCGTCCGGCAGAGCGTCGCTGAGGTAGAGCTCTGCGTAGGCTCGGATGGACTGGAGCGGAGTGCGCAGTTCGTGGGAGGCGTCGGCGACGAACTGCCGCAGCCTGCCTTCGGAGGTGTCGCGCGCCTCGAAAGCGGCCTGGATCTGGTCGAGCATACGGTCCAGGGCGGCGGCCAGGCGGCCGACCTCGGTGCGGGTGCTCAGCGGTGGTTCGCCGGACCGGCTCAGACGATGGGTGAGGTCTCCGGCGGCGATGAGGTCCGCCGTACGCGCCGAGCTCTCCAGCGGACGCAGCTCGCGGCGCACGATCCAGGCGCTGAGCAGGCCCAGGATCGTGACTCCAAGCACTTCGACGATGACGACGACGGCGACCATGGTGTGGACGGCGTCCTCGGTCTCGTCCAGGCTCAGCCCGATCACCCCCACGTGCCCGCCGGCGAGCAGGGTGGTCATCACCCGGTAGCTGCGCGCCGCGCCCGGACCGGTGCCTGGCACGGTCACCAGTTCTCCCGGGACGGGAAGCGGCAGGGCGAGCGCTGGGCCGGGGCCGCGGGGAGTTCTTCCCGGCTCCAGCACGGCGAGGTAGAGACTGCCGAAGGAGGTGCGCTCGGGAGGGATCAGCCGGCCCGGAAGGTCGTGCTCGATGGTGGCCAGCGCGCGCAGGCCGGAGACGGTGGTGGCAAGCTGGGCGTCGACCCGCTGGTGCAGTGAGCCGATCAGGACGACGAGTGTGGCCGATCCGGTCACCGCGAGCACCAGCACGCACAAGCCGACCACCAGTACGGTCAGGCGGAGCCGCAACGGTTGCCGGGGTGGACGGCTCATGACGCGGCGGACTGCAGGCAGTAGCCGACGCCTCTCCGCGTGTGGATCAGCGGCGGCCCCAACGTGTCGATCTTGCGGCGTAGATAGCTGATGTAGGTGGCCACCACGGTGTCGTCGCCGCCGAAATCGTAACTCCAGACGTGCTCCAGGAGCTGTGCCCGGGTCAGTACCCGTCCGGCGCGCAGCATCAGGTAGCGCAGCAGCCGGTATTCGGTGGGCGACAGCTCGATCGGCACATCGCCGCGCCGCACCGTGTAGCTCCTGGTGTCCAGCGCCAGGTCGTCCACCCGGAGCACGTGGTCGTCGGGCTGCCGTCCCCGCGTGCGGCGCAGCACCGCGTCCACCCGGGCGGTGACCTCGTCCAGGCCGAACGGCTTGGCGATGTAGTCGTCACCGCCCGCGGCCAGCCCGGCGACCACGTCCTTGCGGCTGCCCCGGGCGGTCAGGAACACCACCGCGACCTCGAGTTCCTCGGCGCGGATACGGCGCAGCACTTCGAAGCCGTCCAGGTCGGGCAGCATGACGTCGAGCAGGATCAGCTCCGGCATGAACGTGCGGGCCGCGGTGAGCGCCTGCAGCGCGGTGGTGGCCGTGCGCACCTCGTGCCCGATGTGGCGCAGGTAGCGGGAGACGGCGTCCAGGATGGCGGGCTCGTCGTCCGCCACGAGCAGCTTGGCCGCTCTGACCGGCGGGTTGGCTGGTTCGAGAATGATGCTGCTCCTCGCAGTCGGGGGGATTCTCGCGCAGCGGCGTGCCTTCATGGGAGTTGCGTGTGAAAGATCCGCCGCGAAGGCCGCCGGGCGCCGGCCGGCCTCATGCTTGGAACGGGCGCGGCCCCAGCCCGGCCGCCTGCCTTGATCCAGTCTTTCGCCTTGGAGCTTATCTTGTCCACGTTGCTGTCGCCTGGGGCGGTTCGCCCACTGGCGCGTACGGCGCATCTCCGGCGCCTGGCTACTCGTCCTGGGCAGCTGCCGCAGATCGCCCGGGCGCTGACAGGAGATCACAGATGACCAACCGCGCCGACGCGCAATCCTTCGACCGGGTCGCTCAGGAGTACGAGCGTTTGCACGAGCTTCAGGGCGACAACCTGAGGAAGTGGCTGCCGGAAGTCCTGCCGGCCGGCGGCCGGCGGGCGCTGGACCTGGGCTGCGGCACTGGCAAGCACACGGTGGGTCTCGCTGAGCGGTTCGCGCACGTCGACGCCGTCGACCTTTCCGGTCCGATGATCGACCTGGCCCAGGCCAAGCGCGCCCGGGACAACATCACTTACCGGCAAGCAGATCTTCTCGACGTCGGGGGCATGGGCCGTTACGACCTCGTGCTCAGTGTCGCGACCTTGCACCATGTTCCTGACCTACGGGCCGCCTTGCATCACATCAAAACGCTGGTCGCACCCGGCGGGCGGGCCGTGCTCGTCGACACCGTCTCGCTGCGACCCGCCAACCCGCGTTGGTGGCTCTACGGAGGCGCGGTACGCAAGCTCCTCCGCAACCTCGTCCGGCGGGACCCGGCGCAGGCGTGGGAGATCTTCCGGCTGTCCACCGGAGCATGGCTGGATCATCGGGTCAGCGACCGCTACCTCAGCCGGGAACAGTTCGAGCGGATCTACCGGGAGGTCTTCCCCACCGCCCGCTTCCGTGATGTGGGCCCGCACGCCATGATCTGGGACGCGCCCGCGACCGCGGATCCGGCTCCACGTTCATGATCACGTGAGAGGTGCCGTCGGACGGACAGGCCTGCCACGCGACCAACTGGAATGGGTGCGTGGGCGTAACGGTGACCGGCCGTTGATCACTTTGGAGGTGCAAGTGGCTTTTCGGGTGCTATGCGTGCATGCGCATCCGGACGACGAGGCGATCTGGACCGGTGGAACCCTGGCCAAGTACGCCGACGAGGGCGCCAGGACCGCCGTCGTCACGTGCACGTGGGCCCAGGGAACCCAACGGGTCGCAGAGCTGGAGCGTTCCCTGGACATCCTCGGCGCCGGCAAACCGAGGTTGCTCGGCTACGCCGACGCCCGCAAGCCCGCATCCGCGTCCAGCAGCCCGCGTTTTCTGGACGTGCCGCTCAACGAGGCGGTGGGCCGGGTCGTTGAGCACATTAGGGAGTTCAGGCCTGATGTCGTGCTCACCTATGACGGCTACGGCTCGTACGGAAATCCGGATCACGTGCAGGTGCACCGGGTGACCATGGCCGCGGTCGAAGCGGCGGGGTATGACCAGCTCTACCGAGATCTGGGCGATCCCTGGCGGCCGCGCGCCCTCTACCTGGCGACCATCCCGCGGTCCATCGTGGTGTCACAGTGGCAAGCGGTGTTCGGAACGTTTCCTGAACCGGACCAGAAGCTGCCGGGCGTCCCCGACGAGCAGGTCACCACCCACCTCGATGTCGGGCAGTGGGCCGAGCGCAAGTGGGCGGCCATGCATGCGCACGAGTCTGAGGTCGGGCGTGGTGCGTCGATGACCTTGCTCACGTCACTGCCGGAGCAGGCCCGCGTTCAGATGCTGGCAAACGAGTGGTATCGACGCGTCTCCTACACCGGCGCCCCGCAGACCACCCTTTCAGAACCTTGATCTTGAGCGCTTGAGGCGACCACACCCGGCAGCCCGCGCGAAACCGCACATCAGGCCGCCAACCCACACGCCGAGACCGGTCAGCCAGGATGCCGGGATATCGCCATGTCCCTCATCCGTGATGACGCGCTCATCCTGATCTTGGATGTCCGCGCCTACCACGACACGGATTGAGCGCTATCGCTTGCCCAACGCGGGTTCACACACGGAGCGCAGGCTGCCAGGCTCGTCCCGTGGTTCTTGGCGGCGGAGGGCAGGGCAGACCGACAGATCGGCGGCGCACTCCATCTTCGATCGGCCCGTACGGCGAGTCGGTGACGAAGCCAGCCGAAGCCATGTACGTGATAATGACTTAGAGGTCCTAACAGAATGATCAGCGGACAAGGCGTCGCCAGCAGATGATCGCGGCAGCGAGCTTCATGAACGCTTCCCGGATGTCGTCGCGGACCTCCCAGCGGATGCGCAGGCGGCGGAACCAGTGCAACAGCGCGATCGTCCGCTCGACCACCCACCGGTGAATGCCCAGGCCGGAGCCGTGCGGGGTGCCGCGCCGGGCGATGATGGGCTTGATGCCGGTGCGCCAGACCAGGCGGCGGTACTTGTCGTGGTCATACCCCCGGTCGGCGTACAGGCATTCTGGGCGCTTGCGCGGCCGGCCGACGCGACCGCCTACCGGTGGGATGGTCTTGATCAAGGGCATGAGCTGGGTGACGTCGTTGCGGTGGCCGCCGGTCAGGGAGACGGCCAGGGGATGCCTCCGCCTTCGGTGATGACGTGGTGTTTCGAGCCCGGCTTGGCGCGGTCGACCGGGCTCGGACCGGTTTTGGGCCACCCTTGAGCGCCCGGACGTGCGAGCTGTCGATCACCGCCTTGGACCAGTCGAGCTGGCCGGAGGCGTGCAGCTCGGCGGGCAGGAGCTGGTGCAGCCGGTCCCACACCCCGGCCTGGTGCCAGTCGCGAAGCCGCCGCCAGCAGGTCATCCCCGAGCCGAACCCCAGCTCCTGCGGCAGGAACTCCCACGGGATCGCGGTGTAGAGCACGAACAAGATGCCCTGCAACGCCAGTCGGTCATCTAGCCGCTTACGCCCCGGATGGCGCCGGCGTCACTCCACCTTCGGCAGTAGCGGCTCGATCCGCTCCCACAGACTGTCCTGCACGATCCACGGCAGATGCTCGCCCTTCTTCACGCGAAGACCAACGATCAGCAGCACCATAGGACGCGACTCCAGATCATTTTGTTAGGACCTCTTGAAGCGTGCGCCCCCGTCGTTCCAAGACTCCGCACTGACCGCTTCAGGTGACTCGAAAGACCGGCCAGCCGATCTCGGTGCGCCACGCAGCGGGATCGCTTGTGTCACGAGGGCCGACAACGTAGACCTCCCGCACCGGCCCGGCCACCGACATCGCGTTCTCCACTACCCAGGTCCCGAGTTCGCCGTACGTAACCTCGATGCCGTCGTGCTCGCCGACGTGGGTGGTGACGGCCAGTTCCGCGGCCGGCAGAATCGTGGGGTGCACGCGTCCGGTGCGAGGTGGCGCAGCGGTCGGCAGGTAGACGACCGCGTGACCGCGCTCCTGCTCGAAAAGGGCGTTGTCGTAGCTGCCGCCCGGCGGTCCGGTCACGGCGGCGCCGACGGCCGCTTCCAATTCGGCCATCGCCCCTGCGTACCAGGTCGCGACGTCGCGATGCCCGACCACGGCCTCCACCGCCGCGACCGTCCGGGCGGGCTCTGCACGCAGCTCGACGTCGATCGGCGCGGGGTCGGGCCGGAGCAGGCGGCGCAGCGACACGACTGCGGCCCGGGTGCGGTCGAGCACGTCCTCAAGGCGTTGCAGGTGGTCCGCGACCAGGGCCGCCCGGACACCGGGGTCGGGGGTCCGCAGGATCTGCTGCACATCGCTCAGGGGGACGTCGAGCTCGCGCAGCCGGTGGATGACCTGCGCGGTCGGGATTTGGTCGACGCCGTAGTAGCGGTAACCGGTGGTCTCGTCCACCACGGCAGGTTCCAGCAAGGCCGCCTCGTGATACCGGCGCAGGGTCCGTACGCTCAAGTGGGTCAGCCGCGAGAACTCGCCGATGGTCAGCATCCCCTCATTCTGAACGCTCCCCCTGGGGGAGAGTCCACGGCTTGACCCTCCCGCGCCGTGAGGTCACACGGTGGGCTCATGACACAGCACACCGATCTCCCGTCCGATCTGCTCCCGACCACCGTGCGCAAGTTCTTCGCCGCCCACATCGTCCGTGACGCCGACACCGCCTCGTCGTTCCTCGCCGAGGATGCGGTGGTCGTCGACCAGGGCGAGACCTTCCGCGGCCGAGAGGAGGCCCACGCGTTCCTGCGGGACGCCGGGTCCGAGTTCGAGTACACGACCGAGCAGATCGGCGCTCGCCGCGTCGATGACGCCCACTGGGTGGTAACCGTGCGGCTCGAGGGCACCTTCCCGGGGGGCGTCGCCGAGCTCGACTACCGGTTCGCGCTGCGGGACGACCTCGTCGCCGAACTCGTCATCGCCAACCACCCGGCCTGACCGAACCCGCGCCACCTCGATCGTCAGTGGAGAGAAAATGTCTGGTTCAGATCGCGATCGTCTCGACGGTCGCCGGGCGCTGGTCACGGGCGGTTCGAAGGGCTCGGGCAGGGCCGTCGTGGAGAGACTGCGAGAGATGGGTGCCGACGTGTACGTGACGGCGCGAACGATGCCCGACGGGTACGAGCACCCTGACCGATTCATCGAAGCGGACCTGTTGACGATAGAAGGCACCAACGCCGTGGCCGCTCGAATTGCAGAGGCCGGCGGCACACTCCACATCCTGGTGCACGTCGTCGGAGGGGCGTCGACGCCGTCTGGTGGGTTCGCGGTCATCACCGATGACCAGTGGCTTACCGAGCTGAACCTCAACCTCCTTGGAGCGGTGCGGCTGGATCGAGCTCTTCTCCCGGCAATGATCGGGGCTGGGTCGGGCGTGGTGCTGCACTTCACCTCGATCCAGCGTGAGCTGCCCCAATACGACGCGTCCTTGGCTTACGCAGCAGCGAAGGCCGCACTGCGCACATACAGCAAGGGACTTGCCAATGAGCTCGCGCCGCGCGGCGTACGGGTCAACGCAATCAGCCCCGGCGGCATCGAGACCGAAGCCTACGAAAGATTCGTGGACCGGATCGCCGAGGGCAACGGACTCACACGTGAAGCAGCCAAGCGGACCATCTACGACTCCCTCGGAGGAGTACCCCTGGGACGATTCGCGAACACCGAGGAAATCGCGGACCTGGTCGGGTTCCTGGTCTCGGACCGCGCCTCGGCAATCGTAGGAGGCGAGTACGTGATCGACGGCGGCACCGTCCCGACGGTCTGAGCCAGGCACCGGCTCCGAGCAGCCACTCGCGAACGGCTCGATCCGACGGCGGAACCCCCTCCTTCACAAGGAGAACCTCTCAAGATCGGCTGCGCGTCACCAGTTTGCGTGTGCAAGCGCTCAGGTTGACCCGCCAGATGCCGGGCCGCATCGGCCACGTGACATTTATCGATGACCCGTGAGCTGGGGCAGGTAGACACCCAGTTGACTACCGCTAGGAGAACACATGACCACGCACAACACGGACCGGTCATCTCCCCAACCGGTCGGCCCGCCCCCGCCCTTCGACCCCGAGCTCGCTCCCGTCATTGAGATCCTGACCAGCCTGCGCTCCCCCGACGCATACCGTTTGGACAACATCGTTGAGATGCGCAAGCCCGTCCCCGGGGTGGAGACCCCGACCGACGAGGTCCTCTCGCGCGGTGGCACCTACAGCGTGGAGGAGTGGGCGGTGCCAGGGCCGGACGGGGAACCGGATATCACGCTGCTGATCTGTCTCCCGAAGCACGCGGCGACCTCGACCCCGGCGATTTACCACATCCACGGCGGCGGCCTGATCGTCGGAGACAACCGGTTCGGCCTGGTCGAGATGTTGAACCTGGCTGAGCCGATGGGCATGGCCGTGGTTTCGGTCGAGTACCGGCTCGCACCCGAGACACCCCACCCGGGCCCCGTCGAGGATTGCTACGCGGGCCTGGTGTGGGTGTCGGATCACGCCCACGAGCTCAACATCGACCCTGAACGCATCATCATCGGCGGTGCGAGCGCTGGCGGCGGCCTCGCGGCAGGTGCCACCTTGATGGCACGCGACCGCAACGGCCCGGCAGTCCTGGCCCAGCTGCTCCTGTCGCCGATGCTTGATGACCGCAACGACTCGCCCTCTACTCAGCAGATGCGCGGCGTCGGTATCTGGGACAGCTCCTCTAACGAGACCGGATGGAACGCGCTCCTCGGCGACGGCGTTCGGGGAGGACCAGATGTGTCCCCATACGCTGCGCCTTCCCGTGCGGCAGACCTCTCTGGCCTGCCGTCCACGTTCATCGACGTCGGGTCGGCCGAAACGTTCCGGGACGAGGACGTCGCCTACGCAAGCCGCGTATGGCAGGCGGGCGGCCGCCTCGAGCTGCACGTCTGGCCCGGTGGGTTCCACGGGTTCGACGTCGTGGCCCCTCATGCCGTGATTTCGCAGGACGCCATCGCCGCCCGAGTGGCATGGCTGCGCCGTCAGCTCTTGGTCTGTCACGCAGCCTCGGCCGGGTAATCGGTCCAGGTCCGGATCGGGGAGTCGGCCGCGAAGGTGGCCTTCGGCTCGGCTCGGGCGTTGTGCCAGCGTACGTAGCTGGCGATCGCGGTGCTCTGCTCGGTGTGGCCTCGGTGGTCGGTGCCGCACCGGTCGGTGCCGCACCGGTGGTGCTGATCGCGGGCGGCGCCCAGTGGCAGTACTCCTGTCGGGACGCCATCCCCGCCCTGGCCAGGAACCCCACGGTCTACGCCGTCGACCTGCCGAGCCAGGGCTACACCCGCGCGGCGCGGAACTTCACGTACACGATCCCGGCCATGGCGGACGCCATCAGAGCCTTCCTGGACGCGACGGGCTTGACGAAGGCGTCACTGGTCGGTCACTCGTGGGGGCGGTGCGTGGACGCTCTCCTTCGCCGAGCGCCACCCGGAGCGGGTCGGCAAGAACGTGCACGAAGACGATCCGGCCCAGGTGATCCCGCTCCTCACCGCGTTCCTCACCGGCTGAACGGGCCGCACGGCAGGCCACCTGGCATCAATCGCCTGGCTTGCCCAAGATGATCAACGTTCGAAGCGAGAGAACAAGGCTTCGGCCAGGCCGAGGATGAGGGAGCGTTCGGTGTGTTCACCATCGGCGATGCCCTCCAGCACCTTGACGCCGATGCCGCGCTCGAACGGGTCCTACGCCGGACTCGCGAAACCATGGAGGTCTCCCGATCGTCCACGCGGACGCGTTCTTTCGCATCATTTCGGTGCCGGTTGATTTCAGGAGTCCTGCGCGGGGTCTTCAAGGGAGGCCGGCAGGAGGTCGGCAGGGATTCGGCCGGCGGCGATGGAGACCGCTTCGGCGGGTGTGGGGACCTCCATCGGGTCGGAGTCGTGCCGCTCCCCGCGGATGGTGTAGCCACCGGCTCCTCGTGGTGTGTCGATCCAGGCGAAGGGCCGGGAGAACGGGTAGTCGGGCGTGCTGGAGAAGCCCAGCGTCCAGTGGCTGGTGTAGGGGTAGAGCCGTCGCAGCGCGGGTTCGGCGTAGGCGGCCTCGATGAGTGCTCGGTACGCGGGCCAGTCGGTGTCACGGGAGTCTTTGAGCAGGTACTGCCACTCTGAGGCGATGACAGCGGCGGGGTTGTTGTCGGGGACCTCGAACCGTCCGGTCAGGAGGTCGAAGGGCGCGGCCTGGTCGATCTCGTCGAGACCGGCTCCTTCGGCCCAGCCACGGATCACTTCGGGAAGCTCACGCATGTCCTCGGTGTCACCGCAGATCACGAGTCTGTCGTTGGACGAACCCCAGATGGTCCAGCGCCGTTCGTGATGCCACGCCGTGACGTAGGACGAGTGGCGATGCGGGACGACGCTGGCGATCGTGGCATGGCGGAGCGGATCGGAGGAAGTGACGGCCAGGGGAAGGAACAGGCTCTGGCCGGCGGCCGCGGCGTGGAGCGCTGCGGCGAGGCTGCCGTGGGCGGCCACGTCCGGGTAGAGGACGGCCGGGTCGGGTTCGTGGCTCACAAGCTTCCGATCTTCTGCCCGTGCGGTGTCGCCGTGGCGGCCATCATGGGTGGATGACCGTCCGTATCGAGGCAGGTCTGCACGCATGAACGAAGGTCGTGTGCGGGCTTGTCATCGTCGGTGAGCAGGGCCGGCAGCCGTCGCCGGTGGGGCAGGGCGGGATCGCGCACCTTGCGGGCGACGTCGCCGAAGCTCATCCGCTCGTGCTCCGCGTCCGCTTCAGCACTCGGCAGACGGTGGGGCGAGCGACGGAGAAAGACCTCCATGAGCACACCGTACGCTGTCGGCCAGGGCCGCCGCCTCCGGATCGTGCGTGACCATGACGACCCCGCATGCGCCATCTCACCTCCGGCATCTCCCCGAACCCTCCCTGAGACTCACCGCATCCCCCTGGCATGATCGGCGCCACGGACCTCGCTCTTCCCACGCCCTCTCAGCAAGAGCAGCGCGGTGACGGAGAGCGTGCAGATGAGGGTGACGAGCTGGAGGCCGTAGCGGATGTCCTGGGTCGGCAGCAGCATGTTGCCGGTGTGGAGTCCGACATGCACGCCGACCGCCATCCACACCGTCCCCGTACGTAGCCGCGCCGCCCCGCAGGCGAAGCCGAGCGCGATCGCCTGGACCACGTAGAGCAGGCGTTCGGCGAGCGTGTCCGCCGCGCTCTGCGAGATGATGTGCAACGAGCCGAACACCACGGACGTCACCAGCAGCACGACCCTCGGCGACAACCGATCCGCCAGCGTGTCGAACAGGTGCCCCCGCCACAGCAGCTCTTCCGGGAACGCCTGGCCGAGCAGGGCCAAGGCGATCGCGATCGGCAGATAGGGCAGCTGCGGGCGTAGTTGGTCCCACGGCACCCAGGTGGCCACGCCGAGCGTCACGGATACCGCGCTGGAGGCGGCCACCGCGGCCGCGCCCGCCAGGAGGCCCGCCAGAAGGTGCGGCACCGCCTGCCGTGATCGCGCGAGTCCCACGTCGCGCCACGGGCGGCGGTGGAGGAAGCGGCGCACCAGATAGATCAGCCCGAGCGAGGCCAGCGTGATCGCGGCCGTGCCGAGCGGCCGGTAGAGGGGGTGGCCGGGGTCCAGCAGCAGGGTCACGGGTGCGGACCCGCCGATCACCTGGGCGAACATGACGGCGACCGCGACCAGCACGACCCAGACGGGGTGGGTGATTCTCATGGAGGCCCACGCTAGGAATCCGGGGGATGGCCGCGCATCGGACCGTAGGTTGATTCCGGGCATGACCAGGATCATGGGTCGCCAGGAGGATCCCTCCGCCGGCGCGGATCACTACGCTCGGAGGCATGCTGCTGTCACGCCCGCTCTGGCTGCGCGACGCCGACCGGCCTGTCCTGTTCAGCGTCGTGTTCTGGGCGATGCTCGCGGCCACGGGGATCGCGCACGTGTCCCACCGGGAGACGAGCGGCATGGCCGTGGCGTTCGGCGTCAACCTGGCTCTCGTGACCGCGTTGTGGCTCGTGCTGCCGTGGCGGCGGGACGGCGGATGGCGGCGGCACGTGGCGGTGGTGTTCCTGCTCGCGACGCTCACGCTGGGGCCCACGGGCTCGGCGGAGGTCCACCAGCTCCTGACGCTCATCGCCATCGCCAACATCGCCTTCGTCCACGGCATGCGGACCGCCTTCGTCATCATCGGGTGGACGAGCGCCGCCCTGTTCGTCTCCGTCGTGATGTGGTTCGGGCGCGGGGTGGCCGACGCCGTCGCGCAGACGGCCGCGTTCGTCGTGTTCTCCGCGTTCGTGCTCGGCATGACGTCGGCGGTGCTGGAGGCGCGGAGCGCGCGGGCGGACGCGCAGCGGCTGCTGGCCCGCGTCAGGGAGCTCACGGTGGCCCAGGAGCGGGCGCGGATGGGCGCGGAGATGCACGACTCCATCGGCCACCACCTGACGGTGATCAAAATGAGCCTGGAGAACGCCGAACGCTTCCGCACCCGCCGTCCCGAGGCTGCCTGGGACGACGTGCGGCAGGCGAAGGAACTGACCGTGGAGGCGCTGGCCGACGCCCGCCGATGGGTCCGCGCGCTGCGCCCGCTCGCGCTCGAGGGCCGCGTCGGCGGCGCGGCGCTGCAGCGGCTGGCGGCGTCGTTCGACGGCACGGGGCTGGCGGTGTCTTTCGAGGTGGTGGGCGGCGAGGTGCCCCTGGAGCCCGACGTGGAGCTGGTGCTCTACCGCGTCCTGCAAGAAGGGCTGACCAACGCCGTCCGACACGCCGGCGCCCGCCACGTGCGCGGCAGGCTGGCCTTCGACGGCGGGCACGTGACGCTGGTGATCATCGACGACGGCAGGGGCCGCGACGACGGCGCGGCCGGAGGCTTCGGGCTGCGCTCACTGGCCGAACGCGCCCGTGCCGTGGGCGGCACCCTCATCGCGGGCGACCGGCAGGGCGGCGGCTTCGAAGTACGCGCGGAGCTCCCCGTACGGACGGGGGTGGCGTCATGAGGACGGTCAGGGTCCTGCTGGCCGATGACCAGGAGTTGATCCGGCAGGCGCTGCGCAGGATGCTGGAGATCGAGGACGGAATCGAGGTCGTCGGCGAGGCGTCCGACGGCGAGGAGGCTCTGCGCGCGACGGGGGAGTGCCGGCCGAACGTGGCGCTGGTGGACGCGAGGATGCCCAGGATGGACGGCGTCGAGCTCATCTCACGGCTGTCGGTCCTTCATCCCGGGGTCGCCGCGATCGTGCTCAGCACCTTTGACGAGGACGACTACATCTTCGGTGCGCTGCGTGGCGGAGCCGTCGGCTACCTGCTCAAGGACTGCACCCCGGAGCAACTGGTCGACGCCATCCACCGGGCGGGGCGCGGAGAGACGGTGCTGGCCTCTCCCGTCGCCGAACGCCTGGTCGCCGAGATCCGGCGGACTCCCGCCCCGCCGAGCCCGGAGCAAGGACCCGCGCGTCTGTCCGTCAGGGAGCATGAGGTGGCCAGGATGGTCGCCGCGGGCGCCACGAACCGGGAGATCGCGGCCCGGCTGCTCATCAGTGAGGGCACGGTGCGCAACCACGTGTCCGCCCTGCTGCGCAAGTACGACGTCCGCGACCGGACCCGCCTGGCCCTGCGCCTTCATGGCCTGTCGGCCTCCGGCAAAGAGATCATCACGTAGCCGGGCATGGCCTGAACTCGGACTCCCACCGGACCAGAGCTGGGCTGATGTGCTCGGCGGCCGCACCCGCACCGCCTCCACCGAGGCCGTCAGTCGATGCCTTCGACGATACGGAAGTCACGCTGGACGCCGTCGGGGAGGGTCACCAGCGCCTTCTGGTACGCCTCGCTCTCGTATGCCGCGACGGCCTGGTCAAAGCTGTCGAACTCGATCAGAACGACGCGTTGCGTGCTTCCGGCCTCGTGGGCGACGACCCGACCGCCACGGGACGGGAGGAGGGACAGGGTGCGCCCGCCCCCGGCCTGGACAGCCTGACCGGCGAGCTTGTCGTAGGCGGTCAGCCGCTCAGGGTCGGAAATGGCGGGGTAGACACTGACCCAATAGCCCTTGGCCATGGAAACCTCCTGTGTCGGGCCGGACACGTCCGGCTTCGAATGGACGCTCAGATCGATCGATCCCGGCGACCGGTACCGCGGCCGGTCGAGTCGTCATATGCGCAGGTTAGGGCTTGATGTGCGGCCGAGGGAAAGATCGGTTCGGGCTAGACTCAGAACGGATCGTTATCAATCGGCAGGGAGGGCACGTGGCGCCGGACACGGTGAGCCTGCGGTACTTCCTGGTGCTGGCGCAAGAGCTGAACTTCACCCGCGCGGCCGCACGGATCGGGATCGCACAGCCCGCACTCAGCGCCCGGATACGCCGGTTGGAGGCGGAACTCGGTACGGCCCTGCTGGTCCGCAACACGCGTAGCGTCGTACTGACCACGGCCGGTGCGGCTCTGGCGGAGTCCGCGCCGCCCGCGCTGGCGGCGCTGGACCGGGCATGGGACACCGCCCGGAGCGCGGCGGCCGGCGAACTGGGCACGCTGCGCATCGGACACAGCCTCAGCGCCGGGGCCGAGACCGTACCGGCTCTGGTCGACAGGCTGACCCGCGGCAACAGCGGACTCGAGGTGAGCGCGGTTCCGATGGCGACACCGGAGATCTCCCCCGCGGTCGCCGACGGCCGCATCGATGCCGGGGTCACCCGCGGTGAACAGCCGGGCCGTGGCGTGCGCCGGTTCCTGCTGCGGCGTATGCGCGTCGGGGTCCAGCTGGCGCAGCACCATCCGCTGGCCGAACACCCGGAGATCGAGATCGCCGACGCGGCCGCGTACCCGCTACGACTCCCGGACCGTGCGGCCAACCCCGTGATCCACGATCAGCTGTCCGCACTGTTCCGAGACGCCCGGCCACACCCTCGATTCCGTACGCCCGCGGTCTCCTTCGACATGTCTCAGCGTGACCTGCGCGACGGGGTCACCCTCGCCCCGGCCGGAGAAGCCGCGGCCACGACACAACCGGCCGGTCTCACCTGGAGACCGCTGCGGGGCGCGCCCAGCCTGACGATCCATCTGGTCCTCCCACGCGAGCCGTCGCCGCTACACCGCCGCGTCCGTGCCGTCGCCAAGACTCTGGCGCGCGAGCTGCACTGGCTGCCGGGCTGACGCGCAAGAGGTCAGCTGGGCGCGTGGTTCGCCCAGAAGGACACGAGCTATGCCGGCCCGGCCCACGCCAGAAGGTCGTCGAGGTGTTCCATGGTGCGCGGGCCGAGGAGCGCGGCGGTGACGCCCGGGTGGGCGATGGTGAAGGCCATGGCCAGGTGGGTCATGGGCGGGCCGGCCTCCTCGGCGAGCGGGACGAGCTGTTCGACGACGTCGATGCGGCGCGCTCGTGGTTACGTCCCGTCGGGTGGTGTAGAACCGGCCCTTCATCGGCGCGTCGCCTTCAACCTAGAGGGCCATCGCGTGAGTCTCTGTGTGAAACCGCCAAGTGACACGCAGAGGAGACGA
>NZ_BAAAMU010000032.1:93234-93462 GCF_039529435.1 Nonomuraea maheshkhaliensis | reverse complement strand
CCCCGCGTGCGCTCGCGGGACGGCGCCTTGGGCTCGGCGCGCAGCCGTTCGCGCTGCGCCCTGCTCTCGGCACGGGCCCGCTCGCCGACCGGCCGCTTGCTCTCGGCACGCTCGCGCTCACCGGCGGCTCTCCTGCCGTCGGCGCGCTCGCCCACGGGCCGCATGCCGACCGCCCGCTCCCCCTCGCCCGCCCGCGCCTTGCCGGCCGTCTCCGGGGGGTTGTCGTGG
>NZ_BAAAMU010000032.1:54221-93224 GCF_039529435.1 Nonomuraea maheshkhaliensis | reverse complement strand
GGCGCCGGCCGGCGAGCGTGAGCGCGCCGGCGGCGCCTTGCCGTCGGTCTCGGGGCGGTTGTCGGGACGGGGACGCGGCTTGGGCTGGTACGACGTCGCCGACCGGCGCGTGCCCGTCTTGGGCACGGCACGGCGGACAGGCGCACCCCTGCCGGTCTCCTGCTCAGTCGTCAACACGGATCCTCTCTGCCGCCCGTAGCCGGGCCGAGGCCGCCCGCGGGTTGCGGGCGAGCTCTTCGTCGCTTGGGAGCTCCGCTCCCCTCGTCAGCAGGCGGAACCTCGGCTGGTGAGCCGGTAGCGGGACGGGCAGCCCTGGTGGGCTGGTGTCCTTGGTTCGCGCCGTGAGGGCCTGCTTGGTGAGCCGGTCCTCGAGTGAGTGGTAGGAGAGCACGACCACTCGCCCACCGAGCGTCAGCGCGTCGAGCGCCGCGGGCAGCGCCGCCTCCAGGGCGGACAGCTCCGCGTTCACCTCGATGCGCAGCGCCTGGAAAGTCCTCTTGGCGGGGTTGCCCCCGGTGCGCCGGGTAGCGGCGGGGATCGCATCGCGCACGATGTCCGCCAGCCGCTTCGTCGAGGTTATTGCCTCTTTGGCCCGTTCTTTGATGATCAGGCCCGCGACACGCTGAGCGAATCTCTCCTCGCCGTAGTGGCGCAGGATGCGCGTGAGCTCCGCGGCGGAGTAGGTGTTGACCACCCGCTCGGCGGTCAGCTCCTGCGAGGTGTCCATGCGCATGTCGAGCGGGGCGTCATAGGAATAGGCGAAGCCGCGCCCGGCCTCGTCGAGCTGCGGGGAGGAGACGCCCAGGTCGAACAGCGCCCCGTCGATGAGGGGACGCCCCGCCTGGTCGAGCACCTCGGCCAGGTCGCCGGAGGAGGCGTGGACCAGGGTGGTGCGGTCCGCGTAGGGGACGAGCCTGCGGGTGGAGAACTCGATCGCGAAAGGGTCGCGGTCGATCCCGATCAGGTGCAGTGCGGGGTGTGCGGCGAGCAGGGCCTCCGAGTGGCCGCCGAGGCCGAGGTTGGCGTCGACGACGACGGGGGCGGGCCCGGTCAGCGCGGGAGCGAGCAGCTCCAGAACGCGCTCGAGCATCACCGGAACGTGACCGCCCGTGCCGACGTTGTCGTCCATCTCCAACCCCCCTCTCGCGTCCTTGCTCGCGGATGACGCGTATCGCCGATCGTTCGCCGGTCCTTCCTGGGTCCCCACCCCGGCGCCGTCCGGCCAGGTCCCCATCCGCACCCTCTTCGTGGACGCCCGCCATCTGACACCGGGGAAGGTGCATCAGCTGGCGGACAGTGGTTGCGGGTGGAGACCTCGCCGAACGACATCACCGACGGATCGACCGTGGTCACTACAGAATCCCTGGCAGCACCTCCTCCGACAGCTCGGCGAAAGCCTGCTCCTGCGCGCTGAGATAGGTGTCCCAGGCCTGCGCGTCCCAGATCTCCAGCCGGGTGTTGGCCCCGATGACGACGCAGTCACGTTCCAGCCCCGCGTACTGGCGGAGGCTCTGCGGGATCGTGATGCGTCCTTGTTTGTCTGGTTTTTCGTCGGACGCACTGGCGAAGAAGACGCGGCTGTAGTCACGCACCGCCTTGGCGGTGACCGGGGCGGTGCTGAGAGCCTCGGTAATGCGCTGGAACTCCTCCACGGGAAAGACGTAGAGGCATCGCTCCTGGCCTTTGGTGATCACAAGACCCTCCGCCAGCTCCTCACGGTACTTAGCCGGCAGGAACAGCCGTCCCTTGTCGTCCAGACGCGGTTGATGGGTGCCGAGGAACATCGGCCCCACCTCCCGTGCCTCGTGAAGCGCTCAGCGCTGGTGCACCGGGCTCTCCACTGCGCACCACCATACTCCACTTCTCCCCACCGTCAACTGATTCGAACCGTCTTCATCATCGGTTTCCCTTGCGTTACCGCAGGTCAGAGCGGTGGAGCGGGGTGGAGGGGGGTGACGGGGCGGTCAACCCTCATGGGCGTGTCGAGGGTTTGAATCGCCGTGGAAATAGGGGCGGCGGGCGTCCGGGGAGCCCGGCGGGGAGGAAAGTGGAGCGCTTGGCGGGTGCGCTGTGTCACGGGATTCGCACCTCTATGCGACATGAACGGGAACATCGCCGGGGTTCCCTGAATATCCACAAATGTCGCTGAAGAACCCACAGCGTCGTAGGGTCGTACAGACAATGGAAAAGGAATGGCATGGCTCCCGCAATGGCACCGCACGGGACAGCCGTCGCACTTCTCATGGAGGCCTGGTGGCAGTAACCCATGACGTCCCTCCCCAGCTCGACGAGCTGGTCTCCACCGCCCACCGGATTCGGCAGGCGATCGAATCGGTGATCGAGGGCAAGAGCGACGCCGTCCGTCTCACGCTGACGGTCCTGCTCGCCGAAGGCCACCTGCTGATCGAGGACGTGCCAGGGGTCGGCAAGACGATGCTGGCCAAGGCGCTCGCACGCTCCATCGACTGCCCCGTCCGGCGGGTCCAGTTCACCCCCGACCTGCTGCCCAGTGACATCACCGGGGTCAGCGCCTACAACCAGCAGACCCGGGAGTTCGAGTTCAAGCCCGGCCCGGTGTTCGCCAACATCGTGGTGGGAGACGAGATCAACAGAGCCTCCCCCAAGACGCAGTCCGCGCTGCTGGAGTGCATGGAGGAGCACCAGGTGACGGTCGACGGGAGGACGTACCAGCTGGACGCGCCCTTCATGGTGATCGCCACCCAGAACCCCATCGAGATGGAGGGCACCTATCCCCTCCCCGAGGCCCAGCGCGACCGCTTCACCGCGCGCGTGGCGATGGGCTACCCCGAGCCGCACGCCGAGCTGGAGATGCTCGACGTGCATGGGGGCACCTCGCCGCTCGACAAGCTCCAGCCGGTCGCGACGACGGCGGAGGTGCGCGCGCTCATCGAGGCCGTACGCGGCGTCTACGTCTCCCAAGCGGTCAAGAAGTACGCCATCGACCTGGTCGTGGCCACCCGCCACTCCCCCGACCTGCGGCTCGGCGCCTCTCCCCGGTCCACGCTGCAGCTCGTCCGGGCCGCCAGGGCGCACGCGGCGCTGACCGGCCGCGACTACGTCATCCCCGACGACCTCCAGGACCTGGCCATCCCCGTGCTGGCCCACCGGTTGCTGCCCAGCGTGGAGGCGCAGGGCCAGCGGCGGCTGCCCGAGCAGGTGGTGACCGATCTGATCAGGCGCGTGCCGGTGCCGGAGACGCGAGCGTCGTGAGGGCCGGACTGCGGGCGCTGACCTCCAGGGGCAGGTCGTTCCTCGCCTCCGGGATCGCGGCCCTGGTCATGGCCGTCATCCTCGGGGAGAACGACCTGTTCAGGATCGGGGTCCTGGTGACGGCGCTGCCGCTGCTGGCCGCGATGGTGGTG
This sequence comes from Nonomuraea maheshkhaliensis, assembly GCF_039529435.1. Taxonomy (NCBI): domain Bacteria; kingdom Bacillati; phylum Actinomycetota; class Actinomycetes; order Streptosporangiales; family Streptosporangiaceae; genus Nonomuraea; species Nonomuraea maheshkhaliensis. The sequence continues at coordinate 89,841 of NZ_BAAAMU010000032.1, read as the reverse complement.
GCGCGCACGCGCTACCGGCTGAGCTGCGCCAGGCGCCTGGACCCGCCGCGGGCCGAGGTGGGCGGCGAGGCCACCGTCACCCTCCGGCTGGAGAACGTGACCAGGCTGCCGACCGGCCTGCTGCTGATCGAGGACACGGTGCCGTACGCGCTGGGCGTGCGGCCCAGGTTCGTGCTCGACCGGGTCGAGCCGCGCGGCGTGCGCGAGATCGACTACCGGGTTCGCTCGGACCTGCGCGGACGTTACACGATCGGGCCGCTGGCCATCCGCATCGCCGACCCGTTCGGGCTGGTCGAGCTGACCCGCTCGTTCACGATCAGCGACACGCTCGTGGTGACGCCGCACGTCGCGGCGCTGCCCCACGTACGGCTGTCGGGTGAATGGACGGGCGGCGGCGACAGCAGGACCAGGAGTGTGGCGGCGGCCGGCGACGACGACGTGGCACCGCGCGAATACCGGCAGGGCGACGACCTGCGGCGGGTGCACTGGCGCTCGACGGCCCGCTACGGCGAGCTGATGGTACGCAGGGAGGAGCAGCAGTGGCAGAGCCGCGGCGCGCTGCTGCTCGACACCCGCAGGCACGCCCACCGCGGCGAGGGCCCGCGCTCGTCCTTCGAGGTGGCGGTCTCGGCCGCGGCCTCGATCGGCGTGCATCTCGCGCGTGAGGGCCTCGGCCTGCGGCTGGTGACCGACCAGGGCGCCGAGCACCTGACCGACGACGGGCTCAGCTACTCACTGCTCGACACGCTCGCCCTGATCAGGAACAGCCCGGCCCGCTCCCTGGAGATGGGGGTGTCGGCGCTGCGGCAGGGCGGCGGCGACGGGCTGATCGTGGCGGTGCTCGGCGCGCTCGACCCCGAGGAGGCCAGGGACCTGGCCAGGCTGCGGCACAGCGGCATCACCGGCGTGGCCGCCGCCGAGAACCAGCAGGCGGTGGAGACGGTCCTCGCCGGATACGGCTGGCGCATCGTCCGCCTGCCCGCCGGCACCTCGATCGCCTCCGTCTGGCAGGACGCCGCCAGCCGTGACAGATACACGGTCAACCGGACGGGGGGCGCGGCATGAGACTCACCATCGCCTCGGGGGTGGCCGCGTTCGCGGCGGCCATCCTGCTCTATCCGCTCTTCCAGAGCGGGACCTGGTTCTGGACGTCGCTCGGCGCCGTGCTGGCCGTCGTCGCGGCGGGCCTGGTGACCACCCGCCTGTCCCTGCCCGCGTGGGCGGCGCCGCTGCTCGGCCTGGCCGCGACGTGGATCTACCTGACCGCGGCGTTCGCCGCCGGCAAGGCGTGGGCGCTGGTGATCCCCACCAAGTCGTCGGTGCTGGAGCTGGCCAGGCTGCTGGGCACCGGCTGGGACGACATCCAGCGCTTCGCCGCGCCGGTGCCGGAGACGAGGGGCATCACGCTGCTGACCGCGGGCGGCGTGGCGGTCATCGCGATCGCCGTCGACCTGCTCGCCGCGCGCGTACGGCGGGCGGCGCTGGCCGGGCTGCCGCTGCTGGCGCTGGCCACGGTCCCGGCGACGATCCTGTCCGACCCGATCAGCTGGCCGGCGTTCATCGTGGCCGCGCTCGGGTTCGTCAGCCTGCTGATCTCCGACGGGCGCGAGCGGGTGGGCCACTGGGGCAGGGCGGTGCTGGTGCGCAGGGCGCGTTCGGCCCCGTCGCCGACCCGATCCGCGCCGGGCGGCGCGCGCGCCGCGGCCGACACCAGCGGGCTGCGGCTGTCGGGCAAGCGCATCGGATTCGCCGCCATCCTGCTGGCCGTGCTGCTGCCCGCGGCGCTGCCGGCGATGGAGCCGGTGTCGTTCTTCACGTTCGGCGTGGGCGGCAGGGGCTCGGGGCCGGGCAACTCGATCAGCATCGCCAACCCGATCGCCAGCTTGAAGGGTCAGCTCGACCTGCCGGAGCGGCGGGTCGTGCTGACCTACACCAACAACGACGACACGCCGCGTTACCTGCGGATCTACGCGCTGGACACGTTCGACGGGCAGCAGTTCGGGATGACGCAGCCCAAGGGGGCGCCGCAGAACAGGACGGAGAACGGCCCGCTGCCGCCGCCGCCCGGCCTCGGCCGCGACCCGCAGATCACCAACGTGGTGACGGGCATCCAGATCAGCGAAGACCTGGCGCGGCTGCGGTTCCTGCCGCTGCCGTACCCGCCGCGGCAGATCAGGGTGGACGGCGACTGGCGGGCCGACGTGGACACGCTGATGGTCTTCTCCACCCGCGAGGAGGCCGCGGGCCTGGAGTACGAGGTGCTCACCGCCGAGCCGAAGCCGACCGCGTCCCTGCTCGAATCTCTTGACGCCGCGCAGCCGGACACGGACCCGCGCTTCCTCACCCTGCCGGACAACCTGCCCCCCGAGATCGCCCAGCTCGCGGACGAGGTCACCGCGGGCGCCGGCAGCAGTTACGAGGCGGCGGTGAAGCTGCAGGAGTTCTTCACCAAGACCGGTGGCTTCACCTACAGCCTGCGCACGCAGGGCCACGGCAACTCGGCGCTGCGGGACTTCCTGCTGCGCGACCGGGCGGGCTACTGCGAGCAGTTCGCCGCGTCGATGGCGGTGCTGGCCAGGCTGGTGGGCATCCCGTCGCGGGTGGCGATCGGCTACACCGGCGGCGTCAAGTCCGGCGACCGGTGGGAGGTGGGCACGAACGACTCCCACTCCTGGCCCGAGCTGTACTTCGAGGGCGTCGGCTGGCTGCCGTTCGAGCCGACCCCCTCGGGGGCGGCCGGGCAGGGCAGCGCCCGCGTGCCGGAATACACCCAGCCCCGCCCCGAGGCGACGCGGGAGACCACGGCCCCGACGCCGGGGGCGACCAGCTCCTCGGCCGACGAGCCGCAGGACCCGTCGGCCCGCCGCAACCCGCGCGAGGTGGACCGCGAGGGCACGGTCCTGCCCGGCGAGCTGCCGCCGGACGACTCGATGCCGTTGATCGCCCAGATCGGCATCGGAGCGGCGGCACTGCTCCTCTTCCTGCTGATCCCCGCGGGACTGCGGCTGGTGACCAGGAACAGGCGCGTGCGCAGCCTGGGCTTCAAGGTCGCGCAACCCGCCGACGAGCTGACGGCCAGGGTGGCGTCGAACAGGAGTCACACGTCGGTGGCGGCCGCGTGGGCCGAGCTGGACGACATCCTGTACGACTACGGCATGGCCCGGGGCGCCAGCGAGACCCCGAGGGCGCTGGCCCGGCGGCTGACCCAGCAGTACGAGTTCGACGCCGACTCCGCCGCGGCCATCGCCGGGATCGCCTCTGCGGTCGAGCGGGTGCTGTTCGCCAGGGACGCGGGCCGGATCGAACCGATGCGCAAGGACCTGCGCAAGGTGCGGCAGGCCCTGGCGGCCACGACGTCGCGCGGCAGGCGGGTGCGGGCGGTGCTGCTGCCCCCGTCGACGCTGCGGCGGCTGCGGCTCCTGGGCGAGCGGCTGCTCGACGGGTTCGACCTGCTGGAGAACATCAGGCTGCGGCGGACTGCGGCCCAGAAGGGCGCCTGAGCGGCGGATCGTGCGGCGCGGCCGTTCCCGGAAGGGGGCGGGCGCGCCGTCGTCTCCGGCCCGGCCGTTCCTCATGCGGGGGAATTCCGCCCCGCGCGGCCGCTGTCGCGGCTCCGCCGCCGACGGCATGGCCGGGCTCGCCTATGAGGGGACATCCCGGCCCGGCGCGGTCGCTCCTTCATCAGAGGCACCCCGACCCGGCGTGGCCGTTGCTCCATGCGGCCGGGGCGGCCGTCCCTTCATGCAAGGGGCACCCCGGCCTGACACGGCCGTCCCTCGTGGGAGGGACGGCCGCGACCGCTCGGTCTGGCGGGTCAGCGCTCGTCGTGACGGCGGCGCCAGCGCTCTTCCATGCGTTCCATGAAAGTGCCCCGGTTGCCCCGGCGGGCCTGCTTGCCCGGAGGAGCGGCGGTGCCGGCGGCGGGGGCGGAGTCACCGAACCCGTTCATCTTTTTCCAGCTGGACAGGCCCCACAGACACGCGGCGAGCATGACCACGAAACCGCCGACGCCGAGCGGGATCAGAGCGTTGCCGCTCATGACGACGCCGATCATCATCACCACGACACCGAGGGCAAAGCCGATGGAGGCTTTGACCAGGCGGCGCTTGTAATGGCTGCGCGGATCGCTGATCCTTACGGTGTTGGCCCACTTCGGGTCCTCGGCGTAGAGGGCCTGCTCGATCTGGTCGAGCAAGCGCTGCTCGTGCTCAGAGAGCGGCACGGCGCCTCCCAAGGACGGCCCCAGGACGGGGAAGACGGCAACGGACGACACGGGGTGTCCGAACCTCGCGGTCGGTCATCCCCAGAATACGAGGCTGTAGACGTAGGCGAAAGCAAACGTCCAACGCAGACCAAACCGGAGGTGACGTCATGGCTCTATTGTGGCCCATCTCGCCCCCCTCTCCCCAAAATCCTGACACGGATGCCCCCACCAAGTCCGGACATCGAACGTCATGTCTCTATTTCATCAAGCTTGCCACGTACTAGCGACGCCGGGAGCACCGCATCGGGCCCGAATCTTCGAATGGCCTTGTCCATGGCCTGCTCCGCCTCGCGCCACCCGGTCTCCTTCTCGCCGAGGCTGAGCTGACGGGTGGCCTCTCCGGCCGGCCGCAGGTTTTCCATCCTGACCCCCACCAGGCGCAATCGCACCCGATCGAGCCCGGCCGCCTCGAACAGCTCGACCGCGGTGGCGTAGACGACCTGGGCCACGTCGGTGGGCTCACGCAGCGTGCGCGAGCGGTTGATCGTGGTGAAATCGGCGCGGCGTAGCTTCACACTTACAGTTCTTCCCACGTGACCGGCCTTACGCATGCGCGCGGCCACCCGCTCGGAAAGACGCAGCAGCTCCCGCTTGATCACCTCGGGGTCGTCCACGTCGGCCGCGAACGTCTCCTCGTTGCCGATGCTCTTGTCGGGCGCGTGGGAGGTCACCGGCCGCTCGTCGCGGCCCCAGGCCAGCGCGGCCAGATGGCCGCCCGCCGCCTGGCCCAGCTCGCGCTGGAGCGTCGCCGGCGGCACCCTGGCCAGGTCTCCGACCGTGCGGATGCCCAGGCGCACCAGGGACTGCTCGGTGCGCTCGCCGACGCCCCACAGGGCCGAGACGGGCAGCGGATGGAGGAAGCCGACCACCTGATCGGCGGGCACCACCAGCAGCCCGTCGGGCTTGCACTGCTTGGAGGCCAGCTTTGCCACGAATTTGCTGCTCGCCACGCCCACGGAACACGTGATGCCGAAGCGGTCGAGGACCTGCTCCCTGATCATGGCGGCCACGGCCGCGGGCGGCCCGAGCCGCCGCCTGGCGCCGCCGACGTCGAGGAACGCCTCGTCGGACGCGATGGGCTCCACCAGCGGGGTGATCGCGTGGAAGATCTCCATGACGCCCTTGGAGACCTCGGCGTATTTCCCGTGGCTGGGCGGAATGATCGTGGCCTGCGGGCACAGCCTGCGCGCCCTGCTCATCGGCATCGCGGAGTGGACACCCTGAGCCCTGGCCTCGTAGGTGGCGCTGAGCACGACACCGCGCCCGGCGGGCGAGCCCACGATCACCGGGCGGCCGCGCAGCTCCGGCCGTTCGAGCAGCTCGACGCTGGCGTAGAAGGCGTCCATGTCGACGTGGAGGATCGGGCAGCCGCTGTCATCGGCCCCGGTGCGTGGAGCGGGGCCGATGCCGGTGATCTGCTTGCGAGACACGCGACCGATTCTATCCGAACAGGCGTTCTACACCGAGGGGGGTGGCCATCGATACTTTCCTCTCCCGATCCACTTCCGGTGTCACTTCCGGTGCCCCGTTCACGTCCGTGGCGGGCTCAGTTGCGGTGCCCGAGCACGTGCAGCTGGGTCGCGACGTCGCGCAGCACGGGATGGGTCGCGGCGACCTGCTCCAGCGCCACCAGGGCCTCGGCCGCGCCCGGTTCGCCGTCCACGAGCCGGCTCGGCACCAGGTCGGCGAAGACGCGCACGCCGTGGACGGGCCCGGGCGAGAAGCCGGTCGCGGTCAGCAGCTCGACCAGCGTGTCGGCGGCGAAGCGCCGGGGCGTGGGGTCGCGGTCGCCCCAGCTTCCGCTCGGGTCGGTCAGCACCGCCCTGGCCTCGTCGAACTGCCCCGACAGCGCCCGGTGGATGGCGCTGGCCACGGGGTTGGCGGCCAGCACGCTGACGGCGCCGCCCCTGCGCAGCAGGCCCGCGACCGCGGTCAGCGCGCTGATCGGGTCTTCGACGTATTCCAGCACGCTGTGGCAGAGCACCAGGTCGGCGCAGTCGCGGCTGAGCAGCTCGCCGAGGTCGGCGGCGTCGCCCTGGAGGCCGCGCACGGCCACGCCCTTCTCCTTGGCGCGGCGCTCCAGCGCGGCCAGCGAGTCGGGGCTCGGGTCCACGACCGTGACGGCGTGCCCGAGCAGGGCCAGCGGCACGGCGAACCCGCCGGTGCCGCCGCCGGCGTCGACGATGTCGAGCGACTCGCGGCCGGTGGCCGCCGTGCGCTCGGCCAGCATGGACCGCAACGCGTCCCAGACGACGGCGGTCCGCACCGCCGGGGTCCTCGTGACGCCTTCAGCGCGCAACGTCGGCTCGCCTCCCTCTCCCTGAGCGACGCCAGGACGGCGAACGCCCTCGCGCCCGTCGCCCTCGCGCCCGTCGCCTAGTGAACGTGCACGTCGCGCCGGGCCTTCCTCGTGGACTCGACTCGTGGACTCGTGGACGGGCCCAGCCTACGCCGTACGCGGGAGCTCCCGCTCCCCACCGCCGAGACTCCCCGCGCTCCTTGGCCGGGGACACGGAACGAGCGCGGAAACGGGAGGCCGGACGCGGGAGCAGACACAGGAACAGAGACAGGATGGGGAGGTGTGAGAACGGAAAGGGGCGCGTCGCGGCTGGTGACGCGCCACTTGTCCGTACGGCCGCGAGGTGCGCGGGCACAGGCCGGGCGAAGGCGCCAGACCTGGCCACGCGAGCCCGCGCGGGCCGGCGTGGTTGGAACGTACCCCGAACACGCCCTCCAGGCCCGCCGAAACGGGGTGTCTAAAGGGTGAGGCTTGGCTTGAGTTGCTTGAAGCGGGCCAGCAGCCCGTTGACGAACTGGGGGGATTCGTCGGTCGAGAGCTCTCCCGCCAGGTGCACCCACTCGCTGATGACCACACCCTCCGGCACGCCGGGGATCCACAGCAGCTCGTAGGTGCCGCCACGCAGCAGGTTGCGGTCGACCGCGGGCATCCGGTCGAGCGTCCAGCCCTCGGCGTAGGTGGTGATCAGCTCGTCGATGCGCGCGTGGTGCCTGGCGACGCCCTCGACGATGGCCGAGGTGTATTCGTTGACCGGCGGCTCCTGCCGCTCCACGCGCTCGGCGAGGATCTTCAGCGGATCCTCGCCGCGCAGCTCTGCCTCGAAGAGGATGTCGAGCGCTCTTCTGCGTGCTTTGCCGCGTGCCGACACCTCAGGCCCGGCCGAGGTATTCGCCGCTGCGGGTGTCGACCTTGACCCTCTCACCGGTGGTGATGAACAGCGGCACCTTGATCTCGGCGCCCGTCTCCAGCGTGGCGGGCTTGGTGCCGCCGGTGGAGCGGTCGCCCTGCAGGCCCGGCTCGGTCTCGGAGATGGTCAGCTCGACGGCCGCGGGCAGGTCGACGTAGAGCGCGGAGCCCTCGTTGAAGGCGACCGTGGCCAGAGTGTTCTCCAGCATGTAGTTGGCGGCGGTGCCGACGGTGCCCTGGGGCACGTTGACCATGTCGTAGGTCTCGGTGTCCATGAACACGAAGTCGTCGCCGTCCTTGTAGGAGAACTGCATCTCGCGCTTGTCGACGTTGGCCACGTCGACCTTCACGCCGGCGTTGAAGGTCTTGTCGACGACCTTTCCGGAGAGCACGTTCTTGAGCTTGGTGCGCACGAACGCGCCGCCCTTGCCCGGCTTGACGTGCTGGAACTCCACAACGGCCCACAGCTCCCCGCCGTCGAGCTTCAGCACCATGCCGTTCTTGAGGTCGTTGGTCGTCGCCACTCGTTCTTCTCCCGCGTGTGGCCGCTCTAAAGGACGAGCAGCTCCTTGGTCGTCTTGGTGAAAAGTTCCGGCCCGCCCTCACGTGTCACCAGGGTGTCCTCGATGCGAACCCCGCCCCGGCCAGGAAGATAGACCCCGGGCTCGACGGTGATCGGAACTCGATCCTCTAGTCTACCGGTCCTGGCGGGGCCGAGGAACGGCTCCTCGTGGATCTCCAGGCCGACGCCGTGGCCCAGACCGTGCCTGAAGTGACCTCCGTGGCCCGCCTCCTCGATGACGGAGCGGGCCGCCGTGTCGACCTCCCTGGCCGTGGCGCCGGGCGCGAGGGCGTGCCGGCCGGCCCGCTGGGCGGCGGCGACGAGGTCGTAGAGCTCGCGCTGCCAGGCGGCGGGCGCGCCGAGGCTGACCGTCCTGGTCATGTCGGCGTGGTAGCCGTCGTACCGGGCGCCGAAGTCCATCGTGACCAGGTCTCCGGCGCGCAGCTCCCTGGAGGTGGGGGCGTGGTGCGGGACGGCGCCGTTCTCCCCCGCGGCCACGATCGTGTCGAACGCCGGCCTGTCGGCGCCCAGCTCGGCCATGCGGCCCTCCAGCTGGCGGGCCAGCTCGCGCTCGGTCATCCCGGGCGCGATGGCGGGGCAGACGTCGGTGAACGCCTGGTCGGTGATCGCGCATGCGGTACGGATGCGGTCCAGCTCGGCGTCGTCCTTGACCGCCCGCAGCGGCTCCACCACCGGCCCCAGCGGCACGAGCCGATCCCCCCGCCCCTCCCCGAGCCTCAGGTAGGCGGCCACGCTCATGCTCGCCGCCTCGATCCCCGTTCCCGGCTCCGCCAGCCGGCCCGCCACGTCGGCCGCCTCCTCGCTGGGGACGTCGAGCGCGCGGGCCGCCTCGATGTAGCGGTTGTCCGTGACCAGCAGCGCGCCGCCGTCGGCCCGGATCAGGACGGCGGCGTTCGAGCTGGCCAGCCCGGTGAGGTAGCGGACGTTGACGGGGGAGGTGACGAGCAGGGCGTGGACGCCGTGGGCGGGCAGCAGCCCGGCCACCCGCGCCCGGCGCGCCGGATAGTCGAAGCTCATGGGGTCAACCTACGCGGTATGCCCCCATCGTCACCGCCGTCCTCTTGGCCGCACCGCCGCCCTCATCGCGGCACCGCGTGCCCTTCGTGGCGCTGCCGACCCCTTCGCGGTGCCGCAGTCCCCTTCGCGGTGCCGCCGTCCTCTTCGCGGTGCCCTAGTCCCCTTCGCGGTGCCGCAGTCCCCTTCGCGGTGCCGCAGTCCTCTTCACGGTGCCGCCGTCCTCCTCGCCCGGTCAGGCGCCCCGGCCGTACCGGTCGGGGATGCGCCAGTCGAGCAGGAACCTGGCCGCGGGGCCCGTCCCGTTCATGTCGCCCTTCTCCTGGGCCCGCACCAGGTCGCGGTAGACGCCGGCGATGTGGTCCAGCGCGGAGTCGACGTGTCCCTCGCGGGCCTTCCTGGCGGCCTTGCGCAGCTTCTCGCGGGCCTTGCCGGCGACCGCCGGGTTGATACCGTTCGTCCGCTCCTGGGCGGTGATCGCCTCGTCGAACTTCTGCAGCCACTTGCCGTACCCGCCGGCCGGCGCCACGTCCCCGAGGGTCGCCTTGGGCGCGGCGGTCTCGATCAGCGAGGTCGGCTCGTCGTCGGGGTCATGGGTGCGCACCAGGCCGGACTCGTCGTCGGTGGGCGTGGGGGACGGCGAGGCGGGGGGCGGCTCCTCGATCGTGAGCGTGGGGGACGGCGTCGGGCTCACCTCCGCGACCGGCGCCTCCTGCCTGGCTCCCGCCCACATCACCATGCCCACCGTCACGGCCGCGATGACCAGGACGGCCACGCCCAGCTGGATCACCAGCTTGCGGTTGGGCCCCGAGGGCGGGGCGGGCTCCAGGTCGCCCGCCTGGTAGATCGCGGTGTCACCGGCGCGCGGCGGCGGCCCGCCCAGGTGCTGGAACACCTCGGTGGCACCCGAACCGGCCCCCTGCCCGGCCCCCGCCACCGGCCCCGCACCGGCACCCATCGCACCCGCGGCACCGGGTGCCGGACCCATCGCGCCCGCCGCACCGGGCATCGGGCCCATCGCGCCCGCCGCACCGGGCATCGGGCCCATCGCGCCCGTCTGGCCGGGCACCGTACCCATCGCGCCCGTCGCGCCGGGCGCCGCCGGAGGCGCCTGGGGGGCGGGTTTGGGCCGGGCGATGGCGGCCAGGGTCCTGCGGATGTTCTCCCCGCTGGTGGGCCGCTGCGCCGGATCCTCGGCGAGCATGGCCAGCAGCAGCCGGTCGAACTCGGGCGAGACCTCGCCCCTGATCGCGCTGGGCGGGACGGGCCGTCCCCCGCCCTCCCCCGCCGTCTCCGCGGGCACCCGCCCGCACAGCAGCTCGTAGCAGACGCAGCCGAGCGCGTACACGTCGCCGGGGGCCTGCGCGGGCTGCCCCGCGGCCCGTTCCGGCGCCGCGTACCGCTCGTCCCCCCGTACGGGCTCGCGGTCGTCCATCCCGAAGCCGACGACCTTGAGCACCCCGCTGCCCGCCAGGCGGAAACTGTCCGGATCGACCTGCCCGTGCACGACGCCGGCCCGGTGCGCCGCGTCGAGCCCGGCCGCGCCCTGGCCGATCAGGTCGCACACCTCCATGATCCGCAACTGCCCGCGCGCCGCGCGCTCCTCGCGCAGGCTGTTCCCGGTGAGGTACTCCATCACCAGGAACGGCGCCCCTTCGTGCTCGCCGACGTCCAGCACCATGGCCACGTTCGGATGGATCACTCTGGCCACGGCCTGGGCGTGCTGCCTGAGCACCTCCCGGGTGCCGGCGCCGGCGGCCTTGGCGCCGAGCACCTTCACGGCCACGACCCAGTCGGCCCGCGTGTCGTATCCGCGCCACACCTCGCCCATCGGTCCGCTGCCGATGCGCTCGTCGAGCCGGTACCGGTCAGCGATCAAGGACGGCGCGCGCTCCGTCGCGTCGGACATATCCCCGCCAATTACTCGAAATTGAGATTTCCGACCACCATAGGCCCCCACGGCCCCTGCCGCCCCTCCAACGCCCCGTACAGGCCCGTACGCCTCCTCAAAGCGACGGGGAGGAGGCGGAAACTCCGCCCCCTCCCCGTCGTGTGCTGAAACAGCCGTCAGGCCGCCGTCATCAGGCCGCCGTCATCAGGCCGCGGCCGGCTGCGGGACGCGCGGCGCGGGCGCGTCGTCGAGCGACTGCGGCGGCGCGTTGAAGACCGCCGTGTCCAGGCGGCCCTCCGAGCGCGCCACCAGCACCGGCACCACCATCTGACCGGCCACGTTGGTCGCGGTGCGGATCATGTCGAGGATCGGGTCGATGGCCAGCAGCAGCCCGACCCCTTCCAGCGGCAGCCCCAGCGTGCTCAGGGTGAGCGTCAGCATGACGGTCGCGCCGGTCAGGCCCGCCGTCGCGGCCGAGCCGACCACCGACACGAACGCGATCAGCAGGTAGTCGCCGACCCCGAGCTGAACTCCGAAGACCTGCGCGACGAAGATCGCCGCCAGCGCCGGATAGACGGAGGCGCAGCCGTCCATCTTGGTGGTCGCGCCGAACGGCACCGCGAAGGCCGCGTAGTCGCGGTCCACGCCGTTGCGCTCGATGGTGACCCGCTGCGTCAGCGGCAGCGTGCCGACCGACGAGCGGGAGACGAACGCCAGCTCGATCGCGGGCCAGGCGTTGCGGAAGAACGCGACCGGGCTGACCTTGCCCCACACCGCGAGCAGAGCCGGGTAGACGACCAGCAGGACGATGAAGCAGCCGATGTAGACCCCGGCGCTGAACTTGGCCAGCGGCGCGAGCAGGTCCCATCCGTACGTGGACACGGCCTTGCCGATCAGCCCCGCCGTCCCGATGGGCGCCAGGCGGATGACCCACCACAGCGCCTTCTGCACCAGCTCGAGCACGGAGCGGGCGAGGACCAGGAACGGCTCGGCCTTCTCGCCGACGGCCAGGGCCGCCGCGCCGAGCACGGCGCCGAGGAAGACGATCTGCAGGACGTTGAGCTCGGTGAAGGCGGTGACGATGTTCGTCGGGACGATGCCGGTGACGAAGTCGAGCCAGGTGCCGGCGTTCTCAGGGGCCTTGGCGGCGCCGGTGTCGAGGGTGACGCCCTGGCCCGGATGGATGACCAGGCCGAGTGCGATGCCGACGACGACGGCGATCAGCCCCGTGGCGAGGAACCAGAACAGCGTCTTGGCCGCCAGCCTGGCCGCGCCGCTGACGTTGCGCAGGTTCGCCACGCTGACCAGCACGGCGGTGAAGACGAGGGGGGGCACGGCCAGCTTGAGGAGCTGGACGAAGATCTGGCCGACCCTGGTCAGGGTCTCGGTCAGCCAGGTCAGGTCCCACGTTCTGGCGGCGAAGCCCAGTGCCACGCCGGCGACGAGGCCCAGCAGCAACTGCAGGGAGAAGGAGAGTCTCTTCACGGAGAGGTACGACTTCCGGTGTGAGGGCATGCCGGGGGCACGCCCGGGTGAGGACAGGGACGAACGCGGGCGGAGCGGTCAGTGACACATCGATCCGTGCAGGCGGCACAGATCGATGTGCAGCCGCTCGACGAGCCACACGATCACCGGGGAGAACCTCACGAGTCCCCACAACACCGGCAAATATGGCCGGATTCCCCCATTATGGGTGATCTACCTCACTCTGCGGCGATCTCCTTGATCGTCTCGATCAGCCGCAGCCGCTCCTCGTGCGTCCGGCCCAGCGGCGTCACGTTGAGCGTGGTCACGCCCGACTCCTTCAGCGCCCGCACCCGGTCGCGCACGAACCCCTCGGTGCCGATCAGCGACATCTTCTCCAGCAGCTCCGCCGGGACCTGCGCGGCGGCCTCCTCCTTCCTGCCCTCCAGGTAGAGGTCCTGGATCAGCTCGGCCTCCTTCTCGTAGCCGTAGCGCCTGGCCAGGTCGTTGTAGAAGTTCTTGCCCCTGGCGCCCATGCCGCCGATGTAGAGCGCCGCCATCGGCCGCCCGAACTCCAGCAGCCCCGCCACGTCGTCGCCGATCGCCAGCGACGCCTGCGCGATCACGTCCAGCTCGCCCAGTTCGGGATCGCGCCTGGCCTTGCCCGCGGCCAGGGCCGGGCCCCAGACGTCGGCGGCCTTCTCGGGCACGTAGAAGATCGGCTCCCAGCCCTCGGCCACCTCGGCGGTCAGCTCGACGTTCTTGGGCCCGATCGCGGCGACCACGATGGGGATGCGGGTGCGTACCGGATGGTTGATGAGCTTCAGCGGCTTGCCGAGGCCCGTGCCCTGGCCGGCGGGCAGGGGCACGGTGTAGTGGCGCCCCTCGAAGTTCACCCGCTCGCGCCGCCAGACCTGGCGGCAGATCTCGATGACCTCCCTGGTACGCCCGAGCGGCGCGGTGTACGGCACCCCGTGGAAGCCCTCGATCACCTGCGGCCCCGAGGCTCCCAGGCCGAGCGTGAAGCGCCCGTCGGAGACGTAGTCCAGGCCCGCCGCCGTCATGGCGAGCAGCGTCGGCGTGCGCGAGTAGATCGGCAGGATGCCGGAGGCGATCTGCAACCGCTCGGTCTTCGCCGCGATGTAGCCCATCTGGCTGACGGCGTCGAAGGAGTACGCCTCGGCCACGAAGACGATGTCGAGCCCGGCCCGCTCGTAGTCGGCCAGTTCGGCGACCGTCTCCTTGAAACCGCCCGAGTAATTGAGTGCCATCCCGATGCGCATGCCGGCTCCCGCCCAACCGAATGATGTTCTGTTATGCCGGGAACACTCTATCGTGTCGGCGTGGCGGACCGGGAGCCGCTAGCCTGGATCAAGTGCTGAGCCGGGTCGTCGTCGTCGTATCCGCCGTGGTGGCCGTGGCCCTGGCGGGTCATCAGCTCATCCCCGCGCTCGGCGGATTCACCCCTGTCATGGAGAGCCTGCTGCCCTGGCTGGGGCTGACGGTGCCGGTGCTGCTGGCGGCCGCCGCCATGGCACGTTCCCCCCGGGCCGCCGCCGCCGCGCTGGTACCGGGGGTGGTGTGGGCGGTGATGTTCGGCTCCGCGCTGCTGCGCACCCCGCCCGGCGGGCCCAGCGACCTCACCGTCGGCACCGTCAACGTGGGCGTGCGCAACAGCGCCTCGGGCGAGGCCGTACGCGCGATCGCCAAGGACCTCGACGTCCTGGCCGCCCAGGAGCTGACCAGCGGCGGACCCGCGGCCAAACAGCTCAACAAGATGTTCAAACACCACTATCCGGTCAGCACGGTCGGCCTGTGGAGCCGCTATCCGATCAGCGACACCAAGCCGCTCGACGTCGGCATGGGCTGGCCGCGCGCCCTGCGGGCGGTCGTCTCCACGCCCAAGGGCAAGGTGACCGTCTACGTCATGCACCTGGCCTCGGCCAGGCCCGGCCACACCACCTCGCGTGACGCCTCGCTGGCGCAGGCGCGCAAGCTCATCGACGCCGACCCGAGCAAGCGCATCCTGCTGCTCGGCGACCTCAACACCGCCACCACCGACCGGGGCATGCGCGGGCTGACGCCGCCGCTGACCGACGCCCAGAGCGCGGCGGGCGACGGGTTCGGGTTCACCTGGCCGGCCGAATTCCCGATCACCAGGCCGGACCACATCCTGTTCAAGGGCATGACCGCCACCGAGGCCGGCGTCGCCCCGGCGACCGGCAGCGACCACCGCGCCGCCATCGCCTCCCTGCGCTTCTGAACACGCCTCAGAGCACATCTCAAAGCACGCCTCTGAGCACGCCCCTGAGCGCCCACGCCTCATCCGTGCGCGCGGGGCATCCGGACGTCCGGGCGCCCGGCTAGGTGAGCGACGCCCCCGAGCGGCCGGCCCCCTGAGCGCCGGCCTTGAGCCGCAGCCGGTCCAGGTCCTGCGGGGTGTCGATGTCGGCGGGGTCGCCGTGCTCGTCGCACGCCACCTCGGTGACCAGCTCGGGATGCGCCTTCATGAACGGCCGCGCCCCCACATCGCCCACCGCCAGCGCGGACACCTCGGCGAAGTGCTCGCGGGCGATCAGCACCGGGTTCCTGCGCCGGCCCCCGTAGGTCGCGACCGCCAGCCCGGCGCCGGACCCGATCAGCGCGCGTACCGCGCCCGGCCCGATCAGCGGCTGGTCCACCAGCGCCACCACCACCGACTCCGCCTCCTCCGGCAGCGCGGCCAGCCCCAGCCGCAGGGAGGAGCCCATGCCGGAGGCCCAGTCCGGGTTGCGCACCGTGACCGCGCCGCGCACCTGCACCGTGGCCGCGCCGAGCACGACCACGACCGGATGGCAGCCGCCCTCCTCCAGCAGCCGCACGCCGCGCTCAACCAGCCGCTCGCCCCCGAACTCGACCAGCGCCTTGGGCCGGCCCAGCCGGGTGCCCTCACCGGCGGCCAGCAGCAGCCCCGCGACCTGGCCCGACCTCACGGCGCCTCAGACCGGCCTTCAGGCCGCATCTCGTGGTGGATGCGGCCCTCCGTCACGGACAGCGGACGCCCCGAGCCGCCCCAGCGCAGCTGGATGAGCTCGGCGGCGATGGACACGGCCGTCTCCTCGGGCGTACGCGCGCCGAGGTCGAGGCCGATCGGCGAGCGCAGCCTGGCCAGCTCGGCCTCGGTGAGACCGGACTCGCGCAGCCGTTCGAGCCGGTCCTCGTGGGTGCGGCGGGACCCCATCGCGCCCACGTAGCCCGCGCCGGTACGCAGCGCCACCTCCAGCAGCGGCACGTCGAACTTGGGGTCATGGGTGAGCACGCAGATGACCGTGCGCTCGTCCACCCGCACCGAGGCCAGGTAGTCGTGCGGCCACTTGACCACGACCTCGTCGGCGTCGGGGAAACGCTTGGCGGTGGCGAAGATCGGCCGCGCGTCGCACACGGTGACGTGGTAACCGAGGAACTTGCCCACCCTGGCCACCGCCGCGGCGAAGTCGATCGCCCCGAAGACCAGCATCCGCGGCGGCGGCGCGAACGAGTGCACGAACACCGCCAGGTCGTCCAGCCGCCGCTCCCCCTGCCCCCCGTAGTGGCGCAGGCCGGTCAGGCCCTGGGCGAGCATGCCGCGGGCGTCGTCGTCGACGGCCTCGTCGAGCCGGTCCAGGCCCAGCGTGCCCGAGGAGCGGTCGTTCCAGATGATCCGGCGCGCGCCCACCCGGCCGGGGCCGGAGACGATCGTGGCCACCGCGACCGGCTGGTGCGCCTCCACCGACTCCGCGATCTCTCCCAGCTCGGGGAACGTCTCCAGCGAGACGGGCTCGACCAGGATGTCGATGATGCCGCCGCAGGTCAGGCCGACGGCGAACGCGTCGTCGTCGCTCACCCCGTACCGCTGCAGGACGGGGGTGTCGATCTCGGCGGCCAGCTCGAACACCGCGCCCTCGACGCATCCGCCGGACACGCTGCCGACCACCTCGTCACCGCGCACCGCCATCGACGCCCCCGGCTGCCTGGGCGCGCTGCTCCACGTGCCCACCACCGTGGCCAGGCCGAACTTGAGCCCCGACCGCCACCACTTCATGATCTCCGGCAGCACGTCACGCATGGGCGAGCCTTTCGCTGAGTCGCTCGTAGGCGGCCAGGCTGTGCCCGGCCACCAGGTCATCGAGATGGGGCAGCGCCGCGCGCATGCCGCCGGTGAGCGGCTGGTAGTCCGCGTACCCCTTGTGCGGGTTGACCCAGATCACCTTGTACGCCTGCCTGGCCAGCCGGGCCATCTGGGCGCCCAGCAGCTCGGGATCGCCGCGTTCCCACCCGTCCGAGGCGATCACCGCGATCGCGCCCCTGGCGCTGTAACGGGCGAGGAACTCCTTGAGTTCCGCGCCCAGCCGGGTGCCGCCGCTCCAGTCGGGGATGACCTTGGACGCCTCGTTCAGCGCGGTGCCAGGGTCGCGGTGGCGCAGCTCGGCCGTGATCGGGGTGAGTCTGGTGCCGACCGAGTAGACCCTGGTGAACCTGGGCTCGCTCCTGACCAGGGCGTGGGCGAAGCGCAGCAGCGTCTCGGCGTACGGGGCCATGGAGCCGCTGACGTCCACCAGCAGCACGACCGGGCGCGGCCTGGAGGTGTGCCTGCGGTGGCGGAGCCTGGCCACCTCGCCCTTCCTGAGCGCGTCGCGGATCGTACGGCGCTGGTCGAGCACTCCCCTGTGGGCGCTCTCGAAGCGGCGTGAGCGCCGCCGGGCCCGGCCGGCCTTCAGCATGGCCAGCATGCGGTGCACCTCGGCCCGTTCGGCCTCGCTCAGCCTGGCCACGTCACGGTGGCGCAGCACCTCCATGCGGCTCGCGGTCGCCGGGGCGGTCGTGCCGTCGTCCTCGCCCGTCTCGCCGTCGCCGTCGCGCGCGGCCAGGTGGCGGGTGACGCTCGTGACCGTCGTACGCGCCGGCGTGGCCCGTTGCCCGCCGAAGTAGGCGGCGAAGCAGCGGTCGTAGCGGGGCAGGTCGTCGGGCGCGGCGCAGAGCGTCAGCCGCCCGGCCCAGTAGACCTCGCCCGGGTCGTCCACGTCGAGGTGGCCGAGGGCGCGCAGCAGGTTCTGGGTCCGCTCGTGATCGGCCGCGACGCCCGCCGCGCGCAGCGTCCTGGCGAACCCCGTCATGGTGGCGGCCAGCTCATTCATGGGAGAGCAGCCCGTTGCCGAGCACCGCCGCGACGTCCTCCCGGTACTTCAGCGCCGCGCCGAGCGTGGCGGCGGCCCGGTCGGGGTCGAGCTCCTTGGCGCCCAGCGTCAGCAGCGCCTCGGTCCAGTCGAGCGTCTCGGCCACCCCCGGCGGCTTGACCAGGTCGGCCCGCCGCAGCCGTTCGGCCGCCCGCGCCACCTGGGCCGCCAGCGTCTCGGTGCACTCGGGCAGGCGGCGCAGCAGGATGGCGACCTCGCGCTCGAAGCTCGGGTGCTCCAGCCAGTGGTAGAGGCAGCGGCGCTTGAGCGCGTCGTGCACCTCGCGGGTCCTGTTGGAGGTGACCACGACCACCGGCGGCGTGCTCGCCTTCACGGTGCCCAGCTCGGGGATGGAGATCGTGAAGTCGGAGAGCACCTCCAGCAGGAACGCCTCGAACTCGTCGTCGGCCCGGTCGATCTCGTCCACGAGCAGCACGCTGGGCTGCGTCTCGACCGCCTTGAGCAGCGGCCTGGCGATGAGGAACCGGCGGTCGTAGATCTCTCCCTCCAGCCTGGCCACGTCGGTGATCCCGGCGGCCTCGGCGGCCTTGAGGTGGAGGAGCTGGCGGGCGAAGTCCCAGTCGTACAGGGCCTGGGCCGCGTCCAGCCCCTCGTAGCACTGGAGCCTGATCAGCGGCGCGTCCAGCAGGGCGGCGAGGGTCTTGGCCAGCTCCGTCTTCCCGACCCCCGCCTCGCCTTCGAGGAAGAGCGGCCGTCCCATGCGCAAGGCCAGGAAGGCCGCCGTGGCCAGACCTTGGTCGGCCAGGTAGGCGTGCCGGTCGAGGAGCTCGATGAGCTTGTCCGGCGACTCGATGTCCATTGCCCTGATTGTCCGCCGCAGCACCCCTTCAGGCTACGTCCACACGCGGCCTTGCGATATTCACCCGCGTATCGACCCGGAGCGACCGTCACGAACTGTAAGCTTCTGCTCACCGAACGAAGGGACGACAAGGCATGCCCCCGCGCCTTGCGCACGACGTACCGATGGGAAGGCTCCGCCACGGCCCCGGCCCCGGCGTCGAGTCACCGGCCCGGACGGAAATCGGTGAGGATTGATGCTGATGCAGCTCAGTACGCCCGAGCCCTGGGACAGACCCGTGTCACCGGAGGCCAGGCAGCGAAGCAAGATAACCGCGGCGCGGCGGGCGATCGACGTCGCCCTGCAGACCCGCTTCCTGTGGATCAGCAGGGAGAGGCGCGAGGCGATCTTCTCCTGCGAGGACCTCGACCACCTGCAGCACCTGCTCATCCGCATCCTCACCGTCGACACGGTGGACGAGCTCTTCCCCGAACCGGGCTAGGCGCGGCTCCGGATCAGGGCCCTTCCTCCCGCGCCTCCCCGCGCTCCCGGATCAAGGCCCTCAGCTCGGCCAGGGCCTGGCGGGCGCGCTCCTTCTCCGAGCCCTGGATGCCCATGGCGCCGACGGTGTGGCCGTCGGAGAAGTCGATCTTCGGCCACGGATCACCCACCACCATCGTGACCTCCAGCGCCTCAGGCCACGTGTAGCGGTGGGTGCGCACGGCGTTGACGATCGTCAGGCCCTTCTCGTCGGCCTCCACCCGCACCCGGCCCAGCAGATGGAGCACGTACGCCACCGCGCACCCGAACGCCACGATCGCCACCCGGTCGGGCAGCTGGAACGGCCGCGCGATGAAGGCGGCCATCACCACCGCCCCCAGCACGATCACGACGGCGAAGCCGTAGGCGACGAGGCGTCCCCGGCGCGGACGCCAGGTGACGGGCAGGGGCGGCGGGGACACGGGCTCTGACACGAGGGAAACCTACCGTAGATCAGGCCAGGTCCCTCAGGAGGAGGGCGGTCTCAAGCGCGGCGACGGCCGACTCGTACCCCTTGTCCTCCTTGCTGCCCGGCAGGCCCGAGCGGTCGAGCGCCTGGTCCATCGTCTCGCAGGTGAGCACGCCGTTGCCGACCGGCGTCCGCTCGTCGAGCGAGATCCGGGTCAGGCCGGACGTCACCGAGTCGCAGACGTAGTCGAAGTGGGCGGTCTCTCCGCGGATGACCGCGCCCAGCGCCACCACGGCGTCGCAGCGGCGGGCCAGCGCCTGGGCGACCACCGGGATCTCCAGTGAGCCCGGCACGCGTACGACCGTGGCCGTCGCGCCGCTGTCGGCGCACGCCTGCACGGCGCGTGACACCAGCTGGTCGGTGATCTTGGCGTGCCAGCTCGCCGCCACCACGCCCACCGTCAGCCCCGACGCGTCGGGCGCCGTGGCGCCCGGCCGTCCTTCCCCGCTCATATCTCTCCCTTCGGCCTTAGCCGGTTGTATTCCCTGGTCACGACGCCTCCGAGATGTCGTGGCCGAGGCGGT
This sequence comes from Nonomuraea maheshkhaliensis, assembly GCF_039529435.1. Classification (NCBI taxonomy): domain Bacteria; kingdom Bacillati; phylum Actinomycetota; class Actinomycetes; order Streptosporangiales; family Streptosporangiaceae; genus Nonomuraea; species Nonomuraea maheshkhaliensis. The sequence continues at coordinate 69,896 of NZ_BAAAMU010000032.1, read as the reverse complement.
CGCGCTTGGCCTTGAGGTAACGCTCGTTGTACGGGTTCATCGCCACGGGCATGGGCTCGCGACCGAGGACCTTGATGCCGTAGCCGTCCATGCCCTTGAGCTTGGCCGGGTTGTTGGTCAGCAGCCGCACCGACTTGACACCGAGGTCGGCCAGGATCTGGCCCGCGTTGGAGAACTCGCGCGCGTCCACGGGCAGCCCCAGCTCCACGTTGGCGTCCACGGTGTCGCTGCCGTTGTCCTGGAGGCTGTAGGCGCGCAGCTTGGCCAGCAGCCCGATGCCCCGCCCCTCGTGGCCGCGCAGGTAGACGACCACGCCGCGGCCCTCCTGGGCGATGGCCGCCATGGCGTGGTCGAGCTGCACCCCGCAGTCGCAGCGCAGCGAGCCGAACACGTCGCCGGTCAGGCATTCGGAGTGGGCCCTGACCAGGATGTTCTCGCCGCCGGCCAGGTCGCCGAAGACGAGCGCGACGTGCTCGCCGCCGTCGAGCGCGCTGGCGTAGCCGAAGGCCCGCCACATCCCGTACGCGTTGGGCAGCCGCGTCTCGGCGACCCGCGTCACCATGCTCTCGGCCCGCCGCCGGTAGTCGACGAGCTGCTCGATGGACACCAGCGCCAGATCGTGCTCGTCGGCGAAGCGGCGCAGCTCGGGCAGCCTGGCCATGGTGCCGTCGTCGTTGACCACCTCGGCCAGCGCCCCCGCCGACGACAGCCCGGCCAGCCGGGCCAGGTCGACGGCCGCCTCGGTGTGGCCGCGCCGGGCCAGCACGCCGCCCTCGTGGTAACGCAGCGGGAAGACGTGGCCGGGGCGGACGAGCTCGTTGGGCTCGGTGGCCGAGTCGGCGAGCGTGCGGATCGTCTTCGCCCGGTCGGCCGCGGAGATGCCCGTGGTGACGCCGTCGCGGGCGTCCACGGTGATCGTGTACGCCGTGCGCATGCGTTCCTTGTTGTGGAACACCATGAGCGGCAGGCCGAGCCGGTCGAGCTCCTTGCCGTCCATGGCCACGCAGATCATGCCGCTGGTGTGCCTGATCGTGAACGTGCACAGCTCGGGCGTGGCCTTGGCCGCGGCGAAGATGAGGTCGCCTTCGTTCTCCCTGTTCTCGTCGTCGACGACCACCACGGGCTTGCCGGCCCGGATGTCCTCGATCGCGCGCTCGATCGGGTCGAGCGTGATGCCGCTCACCGTGCCACCGCCATTTCCCCCAGTGGCGCGGAACGGTATTCGCGCAGCCACTTCACGAACCCGACCAGCACCAGGACGAAGAAGATGCCGTACACGTAGCCGGAGACCACCAGGCCCGAGCTGAACGCGAGCGGCACCCCGACCAGGTCCACGGCCACCCATACGATCCAGAAGTCCACCAGTGCCCTGCCCTGCGCCCAGGTCGCCAGCGCGCTGCCGACGAAGATGTAGGCGTCGGCGGCCACCAGGAAGGCGCCCTTCGGCAGCGGCTCGTGCGCGCCCCACGACAGGCCGGTCACGAAGAACAGCACGCCCACCGCGGCGGTGCCGAGCACCATGAGGCCGATCAGGGTCAGCCGCTCCCGCGGCCTGGCGGGCCTGACGGCCAGCTTTTTGCCGTCCTGGGTGCCGCGCCGCCACGCCCACCAGCCGTAGACCGCCAGCCCCGCGAACAATGCCTGCTTGAGCGCGTTGCCGGTGATGTGCGCGTTGATCGAGGCGATGAACAGCAGCACCGAGCCGGTGAACTGCACCGGCCACGTCCACATCGACCTGCGTATGGCCAGCAGGACCGTCGACAGGGCGGCGATGTTGCCGACCAGGTCGGTCCAGAGCACATGGGTGCCGAATATCTTGAATCCGGCCTCGGCCCAGTTCACTGCCTGACCACCAGCCTCTCCACATACTTCGCGATCACGTCGACCTCGATGTTCACCATGTCTCCCACCCGGCGTTCGGCCATGGTGGTGAGCTTCAGCGTGGTCGGGATGAGACTCACGCCGAAGCTTTCGTCGTCAACCGTGGTGACCGTCAGGCTGATTCCGTCGATCGCGATCGAGCCCTTCTCCGCGACGTAGCGGCTCAGCGCGGGCGACAGGGAGAAGCGCAGGTCGTCCCAGCTCTCGCCGGGGTCTCGCGACAGCAGCGCGGCGGTTCCGTCCACATGGCCCTGCACGATGTGGCCGCCGAGGCGCTGGTCGGCGCGTACGGCCCGCTCCAGGTTCACCGCGGAGCCCTCGGTGAGGGCACCGAGCGAGCTGCGTTCGAGCGACTCCTTGATCACGTCCACGGTGAACACGTCGCCCGCGACCTCCACGACCGTGAGGCACACGCCGTTGACGGCGATCGAGTCGCCGTGTCTGGCGTCGGAGGTGACGACCGGGCCGCGCACCGACAGCAGGGCTCCTCCGCCCTCCTGCCTGATCGCCACCACTTCGCCCAGTTCCTCGATGATTCCGGTGAACATCACTTCTCCCTGCCTGGTTGGGGGTTGGGCCGGGCGATCAGCCTTATGTCCGGCCCTATCTCGGAAATTTCGTCAAATGTCAGGCGATGCGACTCGCCGATCGTGCGCACTCCGGCGCCGCCGAGCGCCGCCCGCCCGGAGCCGAGCAGCGCCGGCGCCACGTACGCCACCACGCGATCGACCAGGCCCTGCCCGACGAACGAGCCGGCCAGCGTCGGCCCGCCCTCCAGGAAGACGCTCACGACGCCGCGCGCGGCCAGCTCCCGCAGCAGCACCTCCAGGTCCAGGCCGGCGCCGCGGCGCGGCACTCGGATCAGGTCGACATCGCCGCGCGGCGGGTCGCTCTCGCGGTCCGGCGCGAGCTGCGGGTCGGTTGCGTGGTGCGGCGCGCGCAGCAGATCGGCCTCGATGCCGGTACGGACGTCGTCGGCGACGGCGACGAGCGTGGGCGCCTGGCCGTCGAGGACCCGGGCGGACGGGGGCGTCCTGCCGTCGGGATCGACCACCACCCGCAGCGGCGCGCGCCCCTCGGCGGCCTGGCCGGCGGGACGGGCCGTGAGCAGGGGGTCGTCGGCGAGGACGGTGCCGATGCCCGCGACGATCGCGTCGGCGGCGGCCCGCAGCCGGTGCACGTCGGCCCTGGCCTCAGGGGAGGTGATCCACTGGCTGGTGCCGTCCTCGGCGGCCGACCTGCCGTCGAGGGTCGCGGCGAACTTCCAGGTCACGTGGGGCCGGCCGAGCCGCGCGCACGTCAGCCACTCCTCGTTGACCCGCTCGGCCTGCTCGGCGAGCACCCCGGAGGTGACCTCGACGCCGTGGGCACGCAGCCGAGCCGCGCCGCCGGCGGCCTTGGGGGTGGGATCGGGGACGCCGACCACCACGCGGGCCACCCCGGCGTCGAGGAGGGCGAGGCTGCACGGCCCTGTGCGGCCGGTGTGGTCGCAGGGTTCGAGGGTGACGTAGGCGGTGCCGCCCTTGGCCCGCTCGCCGGCCTGCGCCAGCGCGACGATCTCGGCGTGGGGGCCGCCCGCGTACGCGTGGAAGCCCTCGCCGGCGACCTGGCCGGCGGAGTCGAGGATGACGCAGCCCACGACGGGGTTGGGGCTGGTGGTGCCGTGTCCGTGCCCGGCCAGCTCGACGGCCCGCGCCATGGGGGCGATGTCTTCGGCGGGTATCTCCACCCGGGTCTCCTACTCGCCAGTAGCTCCAAGCCATGGCGGGCCCCGGGGGATCTCGCCGCGGCGCAACCTCGTGCACCACGGCAGGCGCCCGGCTGGGACGCCGGACACCTCGCGCGCTTCCTCCCATCCGGACTTTAACCGTCGGTCCCGGAATTTCACCGAGTCAACCGGCCGATGGCATCGGCCGGGTCGCGGACTGTCACCGCCGGTTCGGAATTTCACCGACCCCGGAGCACGCTAGCTCTTTCGGCTTCCAGTCTGCCATGCCCGTTATGGGAAGCGCGACCGCCCCCACCTATATGACCAAGCGCTCGTTCAAGCAGCCATGAGCCGGTGCGCGCGCCGCGCCGCCGGGCTGTAGCGGACGTGCCCGGGAACCAGGCCGAGCCCGGTGTGCAGCGTGCGCAGCGTCGCGGTGGCCCACAGGTCGCCGACCGGCGTCGCGGGCAGGCCGTAGAGCCGGCGCGCCCAGCGCGGCAGCGTGGCGAACGCGAGCAGGGTCAGCGCCGGCATCGCGGGCTTGAGCGGGGTCAGCAGGCGCGGGAGCGGCGCGTTGAGCGACAGCCGCAGCGGATGGGCCGCCTCGGGAACGAAGCGCAGCCCCGGGCGTGCGGCGTCGATGTAGTCGCGCAGCTCGGCGACCGAGCCGGGCACGTCGTCCGGGTCGAGGCCCACCACCTCGGCCGCCCGGCGCCACTCGGCGACGAACGTGTCGGCCTCGTCGTCCGACAGGCGCACCCCGGCGCGGCGGGCCACCGACAGGTAGGAGTCGACCTCGCCCACGTGCACCCAGCGCAGCGCGTCGGGCTCGTCGAGACGGAACCTGCGGCCGGTGTCGGGGTCGTGGGCGGTCAGGGTGGCGTGGATCTTGCGTACGCGGCGGCCGGCCCGCTCGACCTCGGCCATTGTGCCGTAGGTGCGTACGCGGACGAACTCGGTCGTCCGCACGAATCGTGACCAGGACTCGTGCGGGTCCATGAGCGCGGAGTTCTGCAGGACGCCGCGCATCGCCCGCGGATGCAGCCCCTGCATCAGCAGCGCGCGGAAACCGCCCACCAGCAGGATCGGCTCACCCATCACCCGCCACGTCACCGAGCGGGGCCCGAAGATGCCATGGTCGCTCATAAGTGAGGAGTTACCCAGCTAAGGCCCGCTTCATGTCACATCTCCCTGTCCCGGCTTCCTGCCCCGAAGCGGAACGAACGCCGACGCGAGGTGGAGCGAACGCCGGCACGAAGTGACGCGAAGTGACGCGAAGTGACGCGAAGTGACGCGAAGTGACGCGAACCGCTGTCACGAACGCTGTCACGAAGTGGCGCGAATGGCCGCGGCGCGGAGCTCGTCGATGGCGACCACCGGGTCGGAGGCCCCGTAGACGGCGCTGCCCGCCACGAACACATCGGCGCCCGCCGAGGCGCAGCGCTCGATGGTGCCGGCGTCCACACCGCCGTCGACCTGCAGCCAGACCCGGCCGCCGTGCCGGCCGATGAGCTCGTGCGCCCGCCGGATCTTCGGCAACACCACGTCGAGGAACTTCTGCCCGCCGAACCCCGGCTCCACGGTCATCAGCAGCAGCATGTCGACCTCGTCGAGCAGGTCTTCGTACGGCTCCACCGGGGTCGCCGGGTTGAGCGCGAGCCCTGACCTGGCTCCGAGTGCGCGGATCTCCCGCAGCGTACGGATGGGCGCCTTGGCGGCCTCCGCGTGAATCGTCACGCTGCCCGCCCCCGCCTCCGCGTACTGCGGCGCCCAGCGGTCGGGATCGGCGATCATGAGGTGACAGTCGAGCGGGGTGTCGGTCGCCTTGCGCAGCGCCTCGACCACGGGCAGCCCGAGGGTCAGGTTGGGCACGAAGTGGTAGTCCATGACATCGACGTGCAGCCAGTCGGCATTCGGCACGGCGGCGGCCTCATCGGCGAGCCTGGCGAAGTCGGCGGCGAGGATGCTGGGCGAGATCTGTACGGCCATGATGGCCCAGTGTATTGAAAATCCCCACGTCCCCGACCCGCTCGCCCTCTACCAACCCGCCCCGAATCACACCCGACCCACCTGCCCACTGCCGCCCCGCCCCCGAATCACCCGGACCGCCCGCCGAGACCCCACACCACCGCGAACCAGCCCAGACCACCTCACCCGCCCGCCCACACCCGCACAACCACGAGCGGCCTTTGACCGCCCGCACCTGCCATGGTCGGCCCCGGACCGTCCCTCCGGGTCCATCTCCCCCGGGACCAGCTCCCCGGGACCGGCTCCCCGGGACCAGCTCAACCAATGGCCTTCTCCCGCGTGGGGCGCGACATGAGCCCGAGCCTGATGAACAGCACAGGCGCGCCCACCTGCACCCACAGGGCCAGCAGCGCGTACCCGACGTACGTGGTCACCGCCCCGCCCGGCAGCAGTTCGCGGCCGGCGTACCAGATGGCCACCGCCACGACCGTGCCGAGCGCCCAGCGGGCGGCGCGCAACCGCAGCGGGCCGCCCGCGTCGAACCAGCCGAGCCGGTACATGATCGACGTCCCGGCCAGCGTCCCCAGCAGCACGCCCGCCATGATGACGATCGGCTCCAGGCTCTCGGGATCGATCACCCCGGCCGAGCTCCAGCTACGCGGCACGACCCATCCGGCGTACGGCGCGTTGGCCAGCGCGGCGGCGCCGATCAGCCCGGCGGACAGCCCCGCCGAGGCGGCGAGCTGCGCCCACAGCGGAAGCCCCCGCCACCAGCGCGTGGCGGGCCGCTCCAACCGGGTCGCCACGAGCAGCACGACCAGCCCCAGCAACACCCCGGCCACCACGTCGGAGATGAAGTGCACACCCAGATACACCCTGCTCAGGCACACCAGCGCGATCAGCGACCCCGCCGCCCACCGCGCCCACGGCCGTCCCACCGCGGAGGCGAGCCGGCCCAGGCCCGCGGTGCCGTTCTGGGCGTGCCCCGATGGCAGCCCGAACGCCCCCTCGACCGACAGCGGCTGAACCCTGGCATCGATCCAGTACGGCCTGGGCTGATGCGCCGCCAGCTTGCCGATCACGTTCGTGGCGGCGGCCAGCAGGACCACGAGCCCGAGCCGCAGACCCAATGCCGGGCTCACGCACCAGTAGAGCACCGGCAGGCAGAGCAGGAAGAAGGTGTCCGTGCCGAACACCGACACCAACTCCAGCACGGGGCGAACGGCGTCGGGCAGGCCTTGAAGCCAGATGATCGGCCCCAGCTCCGCCAGGTGAAGGTCATCGAGGGGATCCACGCCGTCGATCGGACCACACGTCCCTTCCACCACGCCAGACACCGCACCCACCGATCACAACCCCGCACCGCTGCCCATCCGTTTTCCCGCAGCGCGGGGAGAACGACCCTGGGCCGGGGTCAGGAGCGTTTGCGCAGGAGGGCCAGGAACATGGCGTCGGTGCCGTGGCGGTGGGGCCAGAACTGGGCGTGCGGCCCGTCGCCGAGCCCGTCCACCTCGGGCAGGTAGGCGCGGGCGTCGAGCTGTTCGACATCGTCTCTGCGGGCCAGGACGTCGCCGATCACGACCCGCGTCTCGGCCAGGTGCGGCGAGCAGGTGACGTAGGCGACGACTCCACCTGGGCGCACCGCGTCGAGCGCCGTCTGAAGCAGGCTCCGCTGCAGCTTGCCCAGGTCGGCGATGCCGGCGGGGTCGCGGCGCCAGCGCGCCTCGGGCCGCCGCCGCAACGCGCCGAGCCCGGTGCAGGGGGCGTCGAGCATGACCCGGTCGAACACGCCGGGCCGCCACGCCGGCTCGGTGCCGTCGGCGGTGACGACCGTCGCGTCCCTGGTCGTCTCCCACACCAGCCGCGCCCGGTGATACTGCACGTCAGCGGCCAACACTCGCGCCCCACCGGGAAACGCCTCCCCCAGCCCCTCACCCGAACCCGTACCAACGCCCGAGCCCGAATCCACGCCTGAGCCCGTGGCGGCGCCGTCCTCCGTGCGCGCGGAGTCGCCAACGCGGCGGCGGGACTCGGCGTCCAGGCCGGCCAAATCGCCGTGGACGGCGATGGCGTCCAGGAGGCCGGTCTTGCCGCCGGGCCCGGCGCACATGTCGAGCCACACCTCGTCGCCGCCCCCGTCGAGCGGCACCCGGGTCAGGGCGAGCGCGACCAACTGGCTGGCCTCGTCCTGGACGGCGGCGCGGGTCTCGGCTACCGCCTCGATCTGACCGGGGTCGCCTTCGCGCAGGTAGGCGGCGTACGGAGAGTAGCGCCCAGGCAGGGCGCCCGAATCTTCGAGCTCCGCCACCGAGCTGCGCCCCGGACGCGCCACGAGCGTCACCAGGGGCCTGGCGTTGTCGGCGGCGAGCAGGTCGGCCAGTTCGTCACCGGGACCCAGCGCGTCGCGGAAGGCCGAGACGATCCACCGGGGATGGCCGTGGGCGACGGCGAGGTGTCCGACGGGGTCGTCGACCGGGTCGGGCGCGACGATGGGTATCCATTCCTCGATCGTCCTCGACCCGATCTTGCGCAGCACCGCGTTGACGAACTTGGCCGCCCCCTGGCCGATGCGCAGGCGTACGAGGTCGACGGTGGTGCCGACGGCGGCGTGCGGCGGGACGCGCATGCGCAGGAGCTGGTGGGCGCCGAGCCGCAGCGCGTCGCGCACGTCGGGGTCGGGCTCGCGGTCGCTGCACATCTCGATGACGGCGTCGTAGGTGCCGAGCCCGCGCAGCGTCCCGTAGGCGAGCTCGGTCGCCAGCGCGGCGTCGCGCCCCTTGATGCCGCGCTCGCGCAGGAGGCGCGGCAGGAGGAGGTTGGCGTACGCGTCACGCTCGTCGACGGCGCGCACGACATCGAAGGCGGCGTTACGGGCCGGGTCGCGGGCGGGCCTGCGCGGCCGTACCGCGCGGTCTCCACCGCCGCCCGAACCACCGCTCCTGCCGCCACCCGTGTAGCCGCCGCCGGACCCGCCCGTGCCGCCGGATCCCTGATGCCCCCTGGCCCTCATCGCGTCGAACTCTCATCCAGGCCCGGACGGGCGGCCATCCGGACGCGTACGGCCCGCTTCCGGCGCGCAACGGCGGGCTCGATCACGTGAAGCTCTCCTTGGCCTCCGGGCGGACCCCGCGAGCCCACTCGCCGGCCTGCATCACCCGCTTGCCCTGCGGTTGCACCTCGCCGAGCAGCAGCGCGTCGGTGGCGGTGCCGACCAGCACGGTCGTCTTGGTGGCGACGATCTCGCCCGGCGACGGGCCCTCACCCTCGGCCACCCGCGCCGCCCCCAGCTTCACCCGCTGGCCGCGGAACTCCGTCCACGCCCCCGGGCCGGGCGTGCAGGCCCGGATGAGCCGGTCGACGTGCATGGCGGGCTTGGTCCAGTCGACGCGGGCGTCCGCGACGGAGATCTTGGGCGCGACGGTGACGCCGTCGGCCGGTTGCGGCCTGGCCTCCAGGGTGCCGTCCTCGACGCCGTCGAGGGTGGCGGCGAGCAGCCCCGCCCCGGAGATCGACAGCCGCTCCAGGAGGGCCCCGCTGGTGTCGGACGCGCGGATCTCCTCGGTCACCACGCCGTAGACCGGCCCGGCGTCCAGCTCTTTGACGATCTGGAACGTGCTCGCCCCGGTGATCTCGTCGCCGTGCAGGATCGCGTGCTGGACGGGGGCGGCTCCGCGCCAGGCGGGCAGGATCGAGAAGTGCAGGTTGATCCAGCCGTGCCGGGGCACGTCGAGCGCCGCCTGCGGCAGCAGCGCGCCGTAGGCCACGACGGGGCAGCAGTCGGGCGCGAGCTCGCGCAGCCGGTCGAGGAAGGCCGGGTCGCCTGCCTTCTGCGGGCGCAGCACCTCGATGCCCGCCTCCTCGGCGAGCTCCGCCACCGGCGACGGGTGGACCTTGCGTCCCCGCCCGGACTGGGCGTCGGGACGGGTGACGACGGCCACGACGTCGTGCCGGGGCGAGTCGATCAGGGTGCGCAGTGACGGCAGCGCCGTCTCGGGCGTGCCCGCGAAGACCAGGCGCATGCTCTCAGAGTGCCTTTCCGCCGGTGGCGTGGGGCGACATCCGGATCACGGGGGCGGCCAGGCCGCTCCACTCCGCCTCGCGCACGGCCTTCATGGCCAGCTTGCGCTGCTTGGGATCCATCCGGTCGATGAACAGGATGCCGTCGAGGTGGTCGGTCTCGTGCTGGAAGCACCGGGCCATCAGGTCGGTGCCCTCCAGCGTGACGGGCTCGCCGTGCATGTTGAAGCCCTTGGCCACGGCGCGGACGGCGCGTGGCGTCGGGAACGACAGGCCGGGGAAGGACAGGCAGCCCTCCTCGCCCTCCTCGTCGCACTCCTCCGACAGGTCGAGGTCGGGGTTGATCAGGTGGCCGACCTGGTCGTCGACGTAGTAGGTGAACACGCGCAGCCCGACGCCGATCTGCGGGGCCGCGAGGCCGGCGCCCGGTGCGTCCATCATCGTGTCGGTGAGGTCTTTGACCAGCTTGCGGAGCTCCTTGTCGAAGTCGGCGACGGGGGTCGCCGGGGTGCGCAGCACCGGGTCTCCGAACAGCCGGATGGGCTGGATCGCCAAGGGGTCACTCCGTTTCTCGGTACGCGGGACCAGGTCAGTTTAGTGCAGCCACCGGCCCTGGCCCGCCGTCCTCACCGTGCGGGCGCGACCCCCGTCACCGGCCCTGGCCCGCCGTCCCCGAGTGGGTGTGGGCCAGCGAGCGGGCCTTCATCGCGGCCTTGCGCGCGGCCTTCACCACGGCCTGGTCGTCGTGGGCCGTGGCCAGCATGTCGAGCACGGCGATCGTGTCGGGGTGGCCGACCGCGGGCATCTCGCGTACGAGCTTGATCAGGTCTTCGCCCGGTTCCGGCGGGTCGAGCCGGCCCGCGGCGGGCGCCGACAGGTGCATGAGCGCCGCCAGCGAGTCGACCGCGATCCAGGTGTGGTCGTCGGAGCTGAGCGTGGGGGCGGGGAGGTCGCGGATGTGCAACCAGGAGGCGGCGTAGCGGCGCATCAGCGGGTGGTCGAGCGCCTCCCGGACGGGAGCCTCGGCCTCGGGGCCGAGCTCCTCCAGGATGGCGCCGACAGCGCCGCGCTGGCCCGCCGTGCCTGACTTGGCGATCTCGATCAGGTCGCGGGCGGCCGACTCGGGCGCGCGCCGCTCCAGCCACCCGGCCACCGCGCTCTGCGTGGCGCTGCCCTTGACCAGCGCCTCGACCAGCTCGGCCGCCGACAGGTCGGCGAACACCTCCACCTCGGCCGCGGTCGGCGCGTCGTGCCCCTCGCGCAGCAGGTCGCGGCGGACGGCCCAGACGCCGAGCGGGGTGAGCGCGGTGCGGCCGGCCGGGGTCTGCTCGACCAGGCCGCAGTAGGTCAGCAGCGACAGCGCCTCCAGCAGCTCCGCGGGCAGCGCGGCGGCGATCCTGCGCATCTCGACCGGGCCGGGCGCGCAGGCGACCTCGTGGGACTGCAGGATGCCCCGCGCGAGGTTGGCGGTGGCCACGCCGGAGCGTACGGAGTAGATCGTGGCCAGCATCTCGGCCAGGTGGCCGTCGACCACGGCCGAGCCGGTCAGGCCGTCGTCGGCGCGGTCGAGCACGTCCATCACCACGCCGTCCCAGAACTCCAGCGTGGCCTCCACCGTGAGCTGCATCGACAGCGGGCCGCGCGAGGCGCGGCCGCCGAGGATCTGCAGCAGCCCGGTGTTGACGGCGACGATCCAGATGAGGCGCAGCCGCCCGGCCGGCAGGCCGAGGTCATCGGCCGCGGCGGCCGCGTCGGCCTCGCTCAGGTGCCCCTCGGGGCTCACCTGGCGGTTGCCCGTCCAGGCGGTGAGCCTGATCGCGTCGGCGACGAGCGGCACCGAGGGCACCGCTTTGGCCAGCTCCGCGTCGGGTGCGAGGAGGACCGGCGGGAACGTCAGCGCCTCGTGCTCCACGGGAGTCTCCTCAGGGGGCCGTGGCGGCACGGCGGCCTGCTCATCGATCAGCTTGCGCAGCTCGGCGAGGTCGAAGACATTGTTTGCCACCCACGAAACTTACTGCACACCGGTCACATGAGCGTACTCAACGGATGGCGCGGGAGCGGGCTTTGAACGCCGCCTTACGCGCCGCCTTGGCCACCGTGCCGTCGGGGATCGAGCGTCCGAGCAGTTCGAGGACGTCGACGACGTCCGGGTGGTCGACCCGCCACATCTCCTCGATGAGATGGGCGGGAGGACCGGAGGCCGCCATGTTCTCGGCGAAGATCTCGGGCTCCTCCTCGGCCGCGGGCATCGCCAGGGCCAGCATGTCGACGCTGACCCAGAGCAGCTCCTCCTGGGTGAGCTGCGGCGCGGGAAGGCCGCGCGCGGCCAGCCAGTGGATGGCGTGCGGCCGCAGCTCCTGGTCCTCCAGGCAGGCGCGGATCTGGGCCTCGGCCTCGGCGCCGAGCCGGTCGACGATGGTGATGGCGATGCCGCGGGCCACGGCGGGCGCGCCGGAGGCGGCGGCGAGCAGCTCGGCGGCGGCCTCTCCTGGCACCCGGCCGGACAGCCAGCGGTCGATGTCGGCCTCGGCCAGCTCGGCCGGCACGCCTTCGAGCAGCCCTTCGATGAGCCCGCGCGCGTCGGCCTCGGCCAGGTCGGGGGCCTGGGGGGCCTCGACGCCGAGCGAGAGGTAGTGCTCGCGCAGCGCCCAGACGCCGAGCGGCGTGAGCTCCGCGGTGTCGCCGGAGACGTGGAGCAGGCCGCTCCACTCCAGCCGGCCGAGCACGGCGTCGAGGTCGGCGCCGCCGGCGATCTCGTCGAGGTAGTCGCCGACCACGGTGACGGGCACCCGCACCTGGAGGCGGTAGAGCATGTCGAACAGGTCGTAGAGGCTCTCGTCGAGCTCCGCCGAGCCGGTGACGGAGCCGCCAGTGTCCTGTTCGAGCAGGCGGGCGACGCGGGCCGCCCAGGCGTCGAGCGGGTCGTCGCCGCCGGGCAGCGGCTCCTCGGCCAGCATCGGCACGCCCGCCAGCGCGGCGCGCAACTCGTCGGGCACGGCCAGCCGTACGGCGGGCAGCGGGGTGCATCCGGGGCAGTCGCAGGGCGCCTCGCCCAGGTCGGGAAGTTCCCCTGAGGGGATGGCGACCGACTGCTCAAGCGACTCGGGGCCGATGGAGCTGAACAGGCTCTTGGCCATGCCGAAGTTCGCCTCGTCGGCGAGGGCGCCGGGCATGCGGGTCGCGATGTCGTCGAGCCGCTCGCGCATGAGCGTCACGGTGGCCTCGCTCACGTGGCCCGCCTCGCTCAGGTAGGCGACGAGCGTGCGGGCGGCGGCGACGGTCTCGGGCGCGCTCTCCGGCGGGGCGATGACCTTGCGCGGGTAGATGGACAGCAGCAACTCGTCGAAGGTCTCGGGAGTGAAGTCGCCCAGCTCGTTGACGTTGAGGTAGTCGCTGGCGTAGTCGCAGAGCAGGCGGACCTCGTCCGCGTCCACTTCGACTTCCCGCGCCCGCCCCCAAGCACGCAGGTCGTCGATGGCCTGGTTCACCCATTCGATCGACACAGGGGCACGCTAACGGCTACCCAACGGTATGAGCGAATCGGGGAAACGGTCTAAATCAGGTCGAGCGGGTCGACACTCACCCTCACGACATCTGGCGTCTTACGCGCCGCACGCACCCCACTGGCCCCTTTGAGCGCGGCGGACAGGGCGGCTCCACCCGCTCTGCGTACGCGGATCATGGCGCGTTCCTGGCCGGCGTCGTCCACCGGCACGGGGCCGAGCACCTGGGCGTCGGGCGGCAGGCGTACCTCGTCGAGCATCTGCCTGACCGCGCTGGCCACGCCGGTGAGCGTGGCCATCCGCACCGCCGGCGGGAAGCCCAGCTCGGCGCGGTCGCCGAGCTCGCGCTCCGCGTGGGTGACCGGGTCCCACCGCAGCAGCGCCTGTACGGCGGGCAGCGCGGCGTCGCCGAGCACCACCAGCTCGGCGGCGGGGCGCAGGAGGGCGGCGGCGTTCATCCACCTTCGTACGGTCTCCTCCCCCGCCCGCAGGTCGGCCCGCCCGAGCAGCGCCCACCCGTCGAGCAGCACCGCCGCGGCGTAGCCGCCGTCCGCCACCGGCTCGGCTCCGGGGGTGGAGACGACCAGCGCGCGGGTGCCCGGCACGGTGGCCAGCACGCCGTCACGGCCGGACGTGCGCACCGGCACCGACGGGAAGGCCCGGCCGAGCTCCTCCGCCGTGCGCCTGGCCCCCGTGACCACCGCACGCAGCCGCGGGCTGCCGCAGGAGGCGCAGCGCCAGTCCGCGTCCACCCGGCCGCACCAGCGGCAGTACGGCGCCGCGTGGCCGCCCCTGAGCGCGAGCGGGCCGTGGCACAGCGGCCCCGGCTCCCCCAGCGCCTGAGGCGCGGCCGTCCTGGTGGGCGGCAGGGCGCAGCGGGCCGGGGTGCGGCAGTGCTGGCAGGCCAGCGAAGGCAGATAGCCGCGCCTGGGCACCTGGACGAGCACGGGGCCGCGCTCCAGCCCGTGACGCAGGGCCCGCCAGGCGATGCTCGGCAGCCGGGCCTGCCTGGCCGCCTGGTCCTTGGCCAGCTCGGCGTCCTCGCCGGCCGGGTGCACGCGCGGGGCCAGGCTCCTGATCGTCGTACGGGCGGCCACGATCGGCCTGGCCCAGCCGCCTGCCACGAGCTGGGTGGCCTCCGCGGTACGGGCGTAGCCGCCGATCAGCATCCCCGCCCCCGTCCTGTGGGCACGCAACCCGAGCACCTCGCGGGCGTGCGGGTAGGGGGCCAGGCGCTCGGCGTGCAGGTCGTCTCCGTCGTCCCAGATGGCGACCAGGCCGAGTCCGGCGACGGGGGCGAACATGGCGGCCCTGGTGCCGACGACGGCGCGCACCTGGCCTCTCAGGACCTTCAGCCACCGCCGGTACCGCTCCGCCGGCCCCAGGTCGGCGGTCAGCGCCACGTGCCTGCCCGGGCCGAGCAGGCGGGCGAACTCGGCGTCGGCCAACGCCACGTCCTTGCCGTCGGGCACCACGACGACCGCTCCCCTGCCGCCGTCGAGCGTGGCCCGCACGGCCTCGGCCACGGGACCCGCCCAGCCCTTGGCGCCGGGCAGCGCCGACCAGACGGCCCGGGGGGCGCGGCCGTCACGCAGCGCGCCGAGGAACGAGGCACCGGCCGGATACGCGTCCCAGGCACTCGGCCCGGCCCCCGCCGGCGCGTCCGGGGCGGCCGCCGGTTGGGGGGCCGACGCGTCCGGCGTCGTCGCGGGCTCCGGCCGGCCGGGCGATCCCGGCTCCTCGGAGACCGCCTTGGGGGGCTGGATCACCTTGGGAGCCTCTCCGGGGGCCGCCTTGGCGGACTGAGCCTCCTCGGGGGCCTTTCCTGCGGCCTCCTCGACGGGCTGAACCTCCTTGGGAGCCTCTCCGGCGGCCTTCTTGGCCGGCCGGGTCTCCTTGGAGGCTTCCTCGGGGGTCTCCGCCTCGGCCTTGGCGTGGCGGGGCGGGACGGCCAGGCGGAGGACGTCGGTCAGGGTGCCCGCGTACCGGTCGGCGACCGCCCTGGCCAGCCCGGCGATCTCGGGGGTGAGCACCCGCTCGGGCGACACCACCCGTTCCAGCGTGGTGAGCTTGCCCTCGTGCTCGCTCGCCGCCACTCGTTCCAGCAGGAACCCGTCCACGAGCTTGCCCGCGAACCGCACCCGCACCCGCACGCCCGGCTGGGCCGTCTCATGCAGCGAGGCGGGGATCATGTAGTCGAAGAGCCGGTCGAGGTGCGGCAGCGGGCTGTCCACCGCGACCCGCGCCACGGGGTCGTCCGGAGCCGGGACGGGCGCCCCCTTGGTGTCCTTCGCCGACGTCACGGGCCGCACTGCTTCGAGCGGCAGGAGGGCGTCGTCGGAGGAGTGGGTCACGCATAACGTCTACCAGACCTCCACACCCCGAATCGCCCACGCCCCAATCGACCACGCGACCGCCCTACGGCAGGCCAGCCCGGCACGACTGGCCCAACCTCGGGCGCGCCGGGCCACCGGGGCGCATAAGGCTGGGCGGGCGATTCCCGTCGAGCGCGTAAGTCCCTACGGACGTCACCACGCCGGTCCGCACGGCGGGCTTGGTCGTGGGGACACGCGCGGACGGCCGGCGCCACCCCTGAGG
>NZ_BAAAMU010000032.1:5164-54211 GCF_039529435.1 Nonomuraea maheshkhaliensis | reverse complement strand
CCCAGGCCGCGCCCGGCCCCCCCGCGGGGGGGGGCGCCGCCCGTCCGTGAGAAGCCTGGAGCGCCCGCAGCGCAAGTCAGGTCAGGCTGCGGCGGTCAGGCCGCGGCGCGGATCAGGATGCGGCGCGAAGTCACGCCGCGGTGGGTGTCAGAGGCCGGCGGCGGTGCGCAGGGCCTCGGCGCGGTCGGTGGACTCCCAGGAGAAGCCCTCGCGGCCGAAGTGACCGTAGGCGGCGGTCTCCGAGTAGATCGGCCGCAGCAGGTCGAGGTCGCGGATGATCGCGGCCGGACGCAGGTCGAACACCTGCAGCACCGCGGCCTGGATCTTCTCCACGTCGATCTTCTCGGTGCCGAAGCACTCGACGAACAGGCCCACCGGCTGAGCCTTGCCGATCGCGTACGCCACCTGCACCTCGCACCGGTCGGCGAGCCCGGCCGCGACGACGTTCTTGGCGACCCAGCGCATGGCGTAGGCGGCCGAGCGGTCGACCTTGGACGGGTCCTTGCCGGAGAAGGCGCCGCCACCGTGGCGGGCCATGCCGCCGTAGGTGTCGATGATGATCTTGCGGCCGGTGAGGCCGGCGTCGCCCATCGGCCCGCCGATCTCGAAGCGCCCGGTCGGGTTGACCAGCAGCCGGTAGCCCTCGGTGTCGATCTCGACGTCCTTGAGCACGGGGTCGACCACGTGCTCCTTGATGTCGGGCGTCAGCATCTCCTTGAGGTCGATCTCGGCGGCGTGCTGCGTGGAGACGACCACGGTGTCGAGCCGGACCGGCGTGTCGCCGTCGTACTCGATGGTGACCTGGGTCTTGCCGTCGGGACGCAGGTAGGGGACCGTGCCGGACTTGCGCACCGCGGACAGGCGCTGGGCCAGCCGGTGGGCGAGCGTGATCGGCAGCGGCATCAGCTCGGGGGTCTCGCGGCAGGCGTAGCCGAACATGAGGCCCTGGTCGCCGGCGCCCTGGCGGTCGAGCTCGTCGCCGTCGCCGCCCACGCGGTGCTCGTAGGCGTCGTCGACGCCCTGGGCGATGTCGGGCGACTGCGCGCCGATGGACACCGACACACCACAGGAGGCGCCGTCGAAGCCCTTGTGCGAGGCGTCGTAGCCGATCTCGAGGATCTTCTCCCTGATGACGCCGGGGATGTCGACGTAGGTCTCGGTCGTGACCTCGCCTGCGACGTGGACCTGGCCGGTAGTGATCAGAGTCTCGACGGCGACACGGCTCTTGGGGTCGTCCTTCAGCATGGTGTCGAGAATCGCGTCACTGATCTGGTCAGCGATCTTGTCCGGGTGGCCCTCGGTGACCGACTCGGAGGTGAACAGGCGACGTGACAACTCAGTGGCTCCTCATGCAGCGGCTGCTGACGTATGTAAGGCCCGGGGCGCATGAGCATGCCTGGGCCTCGCCGAAGTCTAGCCCTACCCGGCGCCAGGTCGCGAAACCGTCCACCATCTGACCGCCGTCACAGTTCGGGCAGCGGATCGGGCGGGAGGGTCTCCGGCGCGAACATCTCCGCGTCTGCGGCCGACACCACGGCGGCGTACTCCTCGTCGAACTCGAACACCATCGACCCCAGCTCGATCACGTGGCCGGGCAGGATGGGCCCGAGCCTGGTGTCGCGCGGGAACTCCGCGAACACCGACACGGGCCGATCGGAGCGCAGCGTCCTGGTGGCCAGGACACTGATGGTGGAACCGGTGACCACGATGAGGAAATTCCCCGTTCCCTCCGCGCCTGAACAGAAGGCAGGGAAGACGTAGTGAATCTCCCCTTGGTCTCCGAGCAGCGTCCTACAACGATCCCTGACAGCGGAACCAACCGGCATTCCATCCCCCTTCGACCTAAGTATCCGCAGGCGTCCGGGGGTGTTGCAACAGGTGATCGAGTAATTGGTTATGAACGCTTTGTACGACAGATGGGCGTCGTGTCCAGTATGCGGCATTTGGGGGCGTTTCAGGGGAGGCGGACGGCCACGAGGTCCCAGACCACGTCGGCCAGGTCCTCCTTGGGCCCGAACGGCACCTCGACCGCCTCGCCGCCCGCCACCAGCACGGTGGCCGCGTTGCCCGCGGTGCCGAAGGCCAGCCCCTCCCCCACCTGGTTGACGACCAGGAGGTCGCATCCCTTGCGGGCGAGCTTGGCCTGCCCGTTGGCGAGCACGTCGTGCGT
Source organism: Nonomuraea maheshkhaliensis (assembly GCF_039529435.1). Lineage (NCBI taxonomy): Bacteria > Bacillati > Actinomycetota > Actinomycetes > Streptosporangiales > Streptosporangiaceae > Nonomuraea > Nonomuraea maheshkhaliensis. Next base: position 52,041 of record NZ_BAAAMU010000032.1, on the reverse strand, counting down.
CTCGGCCGCGAACCCGACGATGACCCGCGGCAGCACCGCGCCCGGGCGCTCGGACCCGTTGCCGGCCGCCGGCGCGGCGCGGCGGCGCTCGCCGAGCTCGGCGAGGATGTCGGGGTTCTTGACCAGCCGGATCGCCTCGGGCTCGCCATCGGTCTTCTTGATCTTGGCGTCGTGACGCGTCTCGGGACGGAAGTCGGCGACCGCGGCGGCCATGACCACCACGTCGGCGTCGGCGGAGGCGGCCAGCACGGCCTCGCGCAACTGCGCCGTGGACTCGACCCGCACGATCGCGGCCCCCGCGGGGTCGGGGAGCGCGACGTTGGCCGCGACCAGCGTCACCTCGGCACCTCTGGCGGCGGCCGTCTTGGCGAGGGCGTAACCCTGCAGCCCGGTGGAGCGGTTGCCGATGAAGCGGACGGGGTCGATGGCCTCGCGGGTGCCGCCCGCGGAGACGACGACCTTGCGCCCGGCCAGGTCACGGGGCCGGCCGCGGAGCACGCGCAGGCACGCCTGGAAGATCTCGGCCGGGTCGGGCAGCCGCCCTGGCCCGGTGTCGGCGCCGGTGAGCCGGCCGACCGCCGGGTCGATCACGACGGCCCCGCGCGAGCGGAGCGTCGCGACGTTGGCGCGGGTGGCGGCGTGCTGCCACATCTCGGTGTGCATCGCGGGCGCGAAGACGACCGGGCACGTGGCCGTGAGCAGCGTGTTGGTCAGCAGGTCGCCGGCCAGCCCGTGGGCGGCCCTGGCCAGCACGTCGGCCGTCGCGGGCGCCACCACGACGAGGTCGGCCCCCTTGCCGATCCGCACGTGGGGCACCTCGTGGACGTCGTCCCACACCTCCGCCGACACGGGGTTGCCCGACAGGGCGGCCCAGGTGGGCGCGCCCACGAACTTCAGGGCCTCGCGGGTCGGGACGACCCGCACCTCGTGGCCGGACTCGGTGAACAGGCGCAGCAGCTCACACGCCTTGTACGCGGCGATGCCGCCGCTGACGCCCAGGACGACCTTCATCGAAGGGGTCAGACCGCGCCTTCGATGGGCTCGGCGTTGAGCAGGCCCTCGGAGACCTCGCGCAGCGCGATGGACAGCGGCTTCTCCTGAGCGTGCGTCTCGACCAGCGGCCCGACGTATTCGAGCAGGCCCTCGCCGAGCTGGGAGTAGTAGGCGTTGATCTGGCGGGCGCGCTTGGCACCCATGATCACCAGGGAGTATTTGCTGTCGACGATGTCGAGCAGCGCGTCGATCGGCGGGTTGGTGATGCCCTCCGCGGCCGGGGTGGTGCCTGCCACGATGTCAGACCTCTCGGTTGGTGGTTGTCGTGACCCCCTGAGGGTCAGTCATCAAGGCTATCAGGCGATGACACACGTCTTGGACGCTCGTGTTGACCAAGGTGAGGTCGAACTCGTTCTCGGCCGCCATCTCGACCCGCCCGGCCTCCAGCCGGCGCGCGATGACGTCTTCGGGCTCGGTGCCGCGTCCGCGCAGCCGCTTCTCCAGCTCTTCCCAGCTGGGCGGGGCCAGGAAGACCAGCAGCGCCTCCGGCATGCTGGCCCGCACCTGGCGGGCGCCTTCGAGGTCGATCTCCAGCAGGGTCGGTACGCCGCCGGCGAGCTTCTTCAGCACCGGCTCGCGCGGCGTGCCGTAGCGGTTGCCGGCGAACTCCGCCCACTCCAGCAGTTCGCCGCTCTCGACCAGCCGGTCGAACTCCTCGCCGTCGACGAAGAAGTAGTGGACCCCGTTGACCTCGCCGGGCCGGGGTCTCCTGGTGGTCACCGAGACCGACAGCCACACCTCGGGGTGTGCCCGCCGGAGCTCGGCGACTACCGTGGACTTACCGACGCCCGACGGTCCGGACAGGACCGTCAGGCGCTTGTCTCTCAGGGGTGGGAAGCCGACCTCCGTTCCGGGTCCGACCGCCTCGTGGGCACTGACATCGCCGGACCAGGACCTGTCGGTCACTTCCTACCCCCCGTTGAACCCGCGCTTTCCTGTGGAACAGAGATTAGCTCTCGTTGCCACCGAACTCGCGCTCGAGGGAGGCCCTCTGGTTCGCACCGAGACCCCGCACGCGGCGGGACTCGGCGATGGCGAGCCGCTCCATGAGCTGCTTGGCGCGGACCTTGCCCACGCCGGGGAGCGATTCCAACAAAGCCGACACCTTCATCTTGCCGATGACGTCGTCGGTCTGCCCATCCTTGAGCACCTCAGCCAGAGAAACCGCGCCATGCTTGAGCCGGTTCTTGACCTCGGCACGCTCTTTACGGGCCTTGGCAGCCTTCTCCAGGGCTGCGGCGCGCTGCTCAGGGGTCAGGGGAGGAAGAGCCACGCCGGGTCACCTCGAATTTCTGTCGATGTACTCGGACGGGAAGGGAAACTAGCTGGTCATCGCCCCCTAAGCAACGTCAAGAGCGGTTTCTCTCCCCACAAAATCCACTTCATCACTCTCCGTAAGCGTAAAATCACCTTCTGCTGATCAAATCGCCCTCACATCCGCCTTCACGCGTCGGCTCGCGCCGATGTCGCGAAACGCAACGATGATCACCTTTCCGGCACCGGCCGATGTCCGAAACCCGGCCCGCACCAGGGCCGAAACCAGATCGTCCAAGGGTGCGCGGCGGCCCGCACGGATGCATTATGATCTTGTGAGCGGCGCGTCGCGAGCGTGTCGCACGCGGCGCCGCGTCACGGTCTCCGCGCGCGACCGGACGCCACCACCCCGTGTCGCGGCGTTCACCGTGCGTCCGGCCACCCGCCTCGTCGCACCGGGACGTTCACCGCACGGCCGGCCGCTCGCCACGCCCCCCTCGTGGCGACGCGCACCGGAGCCGGCGGGTCGCCAGGAGACGCCGCGTCGGAAGCCGCGGCGTCAGACAGGCGGCGTGTCAGGAGCGACGTGTCAGGAGGCGCGGCGCAGGGAGGCGGCGATGGGGGCGGCGGCCGCGCCCGGATCGGGCGAGCCCGTGATCGGCCGTCCGATGACGAGCAGGTCCGCCCCGTCGGCCAGGGCCTGCTCCGGCGTGGCCACGCGCATCTGGTCCTGCGTGGCGGCCCCGACGGGGCGCACGCCGGGCGTGATGAGCGTGATCCCGTCGCCGACCTCCGACCGTACGGCGGAGACCTCGTTGGGCGAGCACACCAGGGCCGTCGCGCCCGCCTCGACCGACAGCGCTGCCAATCGGCGTACGGCGTCCTCGGCGGGGCCGGCCAGCCCGATGCGCTCCAGGTCGCCCTCCGTCAGCGAGGTCAGGATGGTCACGGCGGCGATCTGGGTGTGCGGGGCGGACTCGACGGCGGCCCTGATCATGGCGGGCCCGCCGGCGGCGTGCACGGTGAGGATCGCGGGCCGCAGCCGGGCCACGGCACGCGCGGCGCCGGCGACGGTGTTGGGGATGTCGTGCAGCTTGAGGTCGAGGAACACGCGCACGCCGCTGGCCCCCCGCACGGAGGCGATCACGTCGGGGCCGTAGCGCAGGTAGAGCTCCAGGCCCACCTTGACCGTGCTGACGTGGGGGGTGACCAGGGAGGCCCAGCGGGCGGCGGTCTCCAGGTCGGGGGCGTCGAGAGCGACGGCGATGGGTGCGGTGGTCAAGACGTGCTCTCCTGGCGTTCGGTGGTCAATGCGTGCTCCCTGATGACAGGCCCCGGCGTGCGGGGGTCAAGGCGTGCTCTCCTCGGTGTCGACCAGCAGGTGCCGGGGCGCGCTGCCCGGCGGGCGGTGCGCCAGGCCGACGGCGTCGGCCAGCCGCTGGAAGCCGCGGGCCCGCAGCAGGTCCTCAAGCTCGCGCTCGATGCGCAGGCAGGCGTAGGGGTCGTGGAACAGCGCCGTGCCGACTCCGACCGCGCAGGCCCCGGCCAGGACCAGCTGGAAGGCGTCCCTGCCGCTCATCACGCCGCCGATGCCGATCAGCGGCACTCCGGGCAGGGCGGCGTGGACCTGCCACACGCACCGTACGGCCAGCGGCAGGATGGCCGGCCCGGACAGCCCGCCGGTGACGGCGGCGAGCGAGGGCCGCAGCGCCTCGGTGTCGATGGCCATGCCGAGCGGGTTGTTGATCATGGACAGGGCGTCGGCCCCCGCGTCCACGCAGGCGCGGGCCACGGAGACGATGTCGGCCACGTCGGGCGCGAGCTTGGCGACGACGGGCACGTCGTAGCGCATGATGGAGCGTACGGAGGCGATGACCTCGGCGGCGGCGCTGCCCTCGCGGGCGAAGACGCGCCCCCGGTCCTCCATGTTGGGGCAGGAGAGGTTGACCTCCAGCGCGGTCACCCCGGGCGCGTCGGCGAGCCTGCGGGCCAGCTCGGAGTATTCGGCGACGGTGCCGCCGCCGATGGAGACGATGGTCTTGATGCCGCGCTGGGCCAGCCAGGGCAGCTCGCGCTCCAGGAACGCGTCGATGCCCGGCCCCTGGAGGCCGACGGCGTTGAGCATGCCGGAGGGCGTCTCGGCCATGCGCGGCGTGGGCCGGCCCGCGCGCGGCGCCATGGTGATCGAGCGGGTGGTCAGGGCGCCGAGCCGGTGCAGGTCGAAGAACTGGGCCAGCTCGCGCCCCGACGAGGCGCAGCCGGCGGCGGTGGTGATGGGGTTCGCCAGCTCCACGTGCGCCAGAAAAGTCCGCATATCAACTGACATGTCGTGCACCGCCTCCGGGGGCGCCGAGCGCGTCGAACGGGATCGTTCCCACGTCCTCGAAGCGCACCCGCTCCCCCCGGAACACCGGCCCCTCCGCGCACGCCCTGACCATCCTGGTCGCCCCGTCGTCCCCGATGACGGGCAGCACGCACGTCATGCACACCCCGATACCGCAGGCCATCGACTCCTCGACGGCCACCTGCACCGGGATGTCGAACTCCATCGCCACCGCCGTCACCGCCCGCAGCGTCGCCATGGGCGCGCACGCGTAGACGGCGTCGGCCCGCGTGTCGGCGATCACCGCGGGCAGCGCGTCGGTGACCGTGCCGCGCAGCCCCAGTGAGCCGTCCTCGGTGGTCAGCGTGGTCGTCTCGGCCATCCTTCTCGCCCGCATCGCCCCGAACACCCGTTCGGCCCCGCTGCCGCCGAGCACGAAGTCGACCCGGCAGCCCCGCTCCAGCAGCGCGTCGGCCAGCGGGAAGAGCACGGCGGAGCCGTACTCGGCGCCGACCAGCACGCAGTGGACGGGGTCGCGCGGCAGCGGGAAGGGACGCCCGAGCGGCCCGACCAGGTCGAGCGTGTCACGGGCGCGCCGGTCGGCCAGCCAGGCCGTGCCGGGGCCGCGGGTGGTGAAGACGAGTTCGACCGTGCCGCCGTAGTCGGCCTTCACGTCGTGGATGGACAGCGCGCGGCGCGTCACCATCGACGTGTGGGCCCCTCCGACGGCCACGGAGACGAAGTGGCCGGGACGGTAACGCTCGGCGATGCCGGGCGCCACCACCGTCAGCGCATGGTAGGCGTCGACCCGGCGCGTCGTCAGCACCGTGCCCGTCACCTGCACCGGTGTGCCGGCCAGTCGTCTTCACCTCCCGTGCGGGGTCAGCCCCGGAGTGCCTGAGCGTGCTCTTGCAGGGACCGCACGCCGATGTCGCCGCGCACGATCGCCTGGATGCCGGCCGCGGCGGCGGCGAGCCCCGAGACCGTGGTGATGCACGGGATGCCCCGCAGCACCGCGGCCGTGCGGATGTCGTAGCCGTCGAGCCGCGGCCCCGACTGGCCAGGGCTGCCGAAGGGCGTGTTGACGATCAGGTCGACCTCGCCGTCCAGAATGGCCTGCACGCTCGTCGGCTCACCTCCTGGACCCGTCCCCTCGCTGTGCTTTCGCACGATCTTGGCATGGACGCCGTTGCGGCGCAGCACCTCGGCGGTGCCCTCGGTGGCGAGGATCTCGAACCCGAGGTCCGCCAGTGCCTTCACAGGGAAGATCATCGCACGCTTGTCCCTGTTGGCCACGGATACGAACGCGCGTCCCTTGATCGGAAGCCGGCCGTAGGCGGCCGCCTGGGACTTGGCGAACGCGATCCCGAAGAACTCGTCGATGCCCATGACCTCGCCGGTCGAGCGCATCTCGGGCCCGAGCACGGTGTCGACGCCGCGGAACCGGTTGAACGGCAGCACGGCCTCCTTGACCGCGATGGAGGCGTCGAGCGGCAGCGTGCCGCCGTCGCCGGAGGCGGGCAGCATGCCCTCCTCGCGCAGCGAGGCGATCGACGCGCCGAGCATCACCCTGGCCGCCGCCTTGGCCAGCGGCACCGCCGTGGCCTTGGACACGAACGGCACCGTACGGCTGGCGCGCGGGTTGGCCTCCAGGACGTACAGGACGCCGGCCGACATGGCGTACTGGACGTTGAGCAGCCCGCGCACGCCCACCCCTGAGGCGATGGCCTCGGTGGCGGCGCGGATGGCCTTGATGTCGGCGCTGCCGAGCGTGATGGGCGGCAGGGCGCAGGCGGAGTCGCCGGAGTGGATGCCGGCCTCCTCGATGTGCTCCATGACGCCGCCCAGGTAGAGCTCGGTGCCGTCGTAGAGGGCGTCCACGTCGATCTCGATGGCCTCGTCGAGGAACTTGTCGACCAGCACCGGGTGGCCGCCCTCCTGGGCCGCCATGTAGGTGGTGAGCGTCTCCTCGTCGTACACGATGGCCATGCCGGCCCCGCCGAGCACGTAGGAGGGGCGGACGAGCACGGGGTAGCCGATCTCGGCGGCGATCTCGTGGGCCTCGCCGACGGTCACGGCGGTGCCGTGCTTGGGCGCGGGCAGGCCCGCCTCGGCCAGCACCCGCCCGAACGCGCCGCGCTCCTCTGCCAGGTGGATCGACTCGGGCGAGGTGCCGACGACGGGCACGCCCGCGTCCTTCAGCGCCTGCGCCAGGCCCAGCGGCGTCTGCCCGCCGAGCTGAACGATCACGCCGGCGACCGGCCCGGTCTGCTGCTCGGCGTGCACGACCTCCAGGACGTCCTCCAGCGTGAGCGGCTCGAAGTAGAGCCGGTCGGAGGTGTCGTAGTCGGTGGAGACGGTCTCGGGGTTGCAGTTGACCATGACGGTCTCGAACCCGGCCCGCGACAGCTCGAACGAGGCGTGCACGCAGGCGTAGTCGAACTCGATGCCCTGCCCGATGCGGTTGGGCCCGGAGCCGAGGATGATGACCTTCTGCCGGTCGCCGCCGGGGACCTCGTTCTCCTCGTCGTAGGTGGAGTAGAGGTAGGGCGTCCTGGCGGCGAACTCGGCCGCGCACGTGTCGACGGTGTTGTAGACGGGACGCAGCCCGAGCGCGTGCCGCAGGTCGCGCACCCTGGCCTCGTCGATGCCGCGCAGCTCGCCGATCTGCACGTCGCTGAACCCGAGGTGCTTGGCCCGCTCCAGCACCTCGGCGGTCAGCTCGTCGGCCGCTGCCACGGCCCCGGCCTCCTCGTCGAGCAGGAAGAGCTGGTCGATGAACCACGGGTCGACGCTGGTGGCCGCGAACAGCTCGTCGGGCGTGGCGCCGGCCCTGATGGCCTGCTGCATCGTGCGCAGCCGCCCGTCGTGCGGGGTCCTGCACGCCTCCAGCAAGTCGTCCTTGGCCGCCACGTCGCCGGCCCAGGAGAAGGAGGAGTCCTTCTTCTCCAGCGAGCGCAGCGCCTTCTGCAGCGCCTCGGGGAAGGAGCGGCCGATGGCCATGGCCTCGCCGACGGACTTCATGTGCGTGGTGAGCGTCTGGTCGGCGCCCCTGAACTTCTCGAACGCGAAGCGCGGCACCTTCACCACGATGTAGTCGAGCGTCGGCTCGAAGGAGGCCGGCGTCTCCTTGGTGATGTCGTTGGGGATCTCGTCGAGGGTGTAGCCGATGGCCAGCTTGGCCGCGATCTTCGCGATCGGGAAGCCGGTGGCCTTGGAGGCCAGCGCGGAGGATCGCGACACGCGCGGGTTCATCTCGATGACGATCATGCGGCCGGTGCGCGGGTCCACCGCGAACTGGATGTTGCAGCCGCCGGTGTCGACGCCGACCTCGCGGATGACCGCGATGGCGACGTCGCGCATGTTCTGGTATTCGCGGTCGGTCAGGGTCAGCGCGGGCGCGACGGTGACGCTGTCGCCGGTGTGGACGCCCATCGGGTCGATGTTCTCGATGGAGCAGACGATGACGACGTTGTCGGCCTTGTCGCGCATGACCTCCAGCTCGTATTCCTTCCAGCCGAGGATCGACTCCTCCAGGAGCACCTCGGTGGTCGGGGAGGCGTCGAGCCCGGCGCCCGCGATGCGCCGCAGGCCCTCCTCGTCGTAGGCGAAGCCGGAGCCGGCCCCGCCCATGGTGAACGAGGGCCGCACGACCACGGGGTAGCCCAGCTCGGCCGCGCCGGCCAGGCACTCGTCCATGGTGTGGCAGATGACGGACTTGGCCGACTCGGCGTTGAGCCCGTGCTCGCGGGCGACCTTGGCGACGATCTCCTTGAACAGCTCGCGGTTCTCGCCCGCCTGGATGGCGTCGAAGTCGGCGCCGATGAGCTCGACCTCGTACTTGTCGAGCACGCCCGACTCGTGCAGGGCCACGGCGGTGTTGAGCGCGGTCTGGCCGCCCAGCGTGGGCAGCAGCGCGTCGGGGCGCTCCTTGGCGATGATCTTCTCGACGAACTCGGGGGTGATCGGCTCGACGTACGTGGCGTCGGCGAACTCGGGGTCCGTCATGATCGTCGCCGGGTTGCTGTTGACCAGGACGACGCGGAAGCCCTCGTCCCGCAGCACGCGGCACGCCTGGGTGCCGGAGTAGTCGAACTCGCACGCCTGTCCGATCACGATCGGCCCCGAGCCGATGACCAGGACGGACCTGATGTCCTCACGCTTGGGCACGGCTCAAGACCTCACAGAAGTGGTCGGGTTCGGATGCTGCGCGGCCTCGCCGCGCGCGGCCGCCATCACCGCGCAGAACTCGTCGAAGAGGTAGGCGGCGTCGTGGGGGCCCGCGGCGGCCTCAGGGTGGTACTGGACGCTGAAGGCCCGCCCGCTGAGCAGGCGCAGCCCCTCCACGCAGCGGTCGTTGAGGTTGACGTGGCTGACCTCGGCCGGCCCGTAGGGGGTCTCGAACGGCCCGTCGAGCGGCGCCTCCACGGCGAACCCGTGGTTGTGCGCCGAGATCTCCACCTTGCCGGTCCGCACGTCCTGGACAGGCTGGTTGACGCCCCGGTGGCCGTAACGCAGCTTGTACGTCGAGAGCCCGAGCGCCCGCCCGAACAGCTGGTTGCCGAAGCAGATGCCGAAGAACGGCACCCCGGCCTCCAGCACCTTCCGCAGCGCGGTGACGTCGGCCGTGGCCGGGTCGCCCGGCCCGTTGGACAGGAACACGCCGTCGGGCGAGACGGCCATGATCTGCTCGAAGGTGGCGCCGGCGGGCAGCACGTGCACCTCGCAGCCGCGCTCGGCCATCCGATGCGGCGTCATGCCCTTGATGCCCAGGTCCACGGCGGCGACGGTGAACCGCCTGTCGCCGATGGCGGGGACCACGTAGGTCTCCTCGGTGGCGACCTCGCCGGCCAGGTCGGCGCCCTCCATGCGGGGCGACTCGCGGACCAGCTCGACCAGCTCCTCGACCGGCGCCGAGGGCGCGCTGAAGATGCCGGCCCGCATGGCGCCGCGCTCGCGCAGGTGGCGGGTGAGCGCTCGGGTGCCGGGGATCGCGATGCCGACGACGCCCTGCTCCTTGAGGTAGTCGTCGAGCGAGCGGTTGGCGCGCCAGTTGGAGACGACGCGGGACGGCTCGCGCACGACGTAGCCGGCCACCCAGACGCGGCCCGACTCGGGGTCCTCGTCGTTGACGCCGGTGTTGCCGATGTGTGGCGCCGTCATGGCGACGATCTGCCGGTGGTAGGAGGGGTCGGTCAGGGTCTCCTGGTAGCCGGTCATGCCGGTGTTGAAGACCATCTCGCCGAACGTCTCGCCTTCGGCTCCGTACGGGGTTCCGTGGAAGACGCGGCCGTCTTCCAGGACGAGCAGCGCTGTGTTCAAACCAGCTTCCCTTCGAGAACGGTCGGCCTGCCGCGCAGGAACGTGGCCACCACCCGGCCGGGCAGCGTCATCCCCTCGTAGGGGGTGTTCCTGCTCTTGGAGGCGAAGGCGGCGGGGTCGACCTTCGTGCGTACGGACGGGTCGTAGAGGGTGAGGTTGGCGGGCGCGCCCACCTCGATCGGGCGGCCGTGGCCGCTGAGCCGGCCGATGCGGGCGGGGGCCGCGGACATGCGGTCGGCGACGCCCGCCCAGTCGAGCAGGCCCGTCTCGACCATGGCCTCCTGGACCACGCTGAGCGCGGTCTCCAGGCCGACCATGCCCATGGCCGCGGCCGACCACTCGGTCTCCTTGTCCTCGACCGGGTGGGGCGCGTGGTCGGTGGCCACGACGTCGATCGTGCCGTCGGCCAGCGCGGCGCGCAGCGCCTCGACGTCGGCGCGGGTGCGCAGCGGCGGGTTGACCTTGTAGATCGGGTTGTAGGCGCCCACCGGCGACTCCTCGACGAGGTCGTCGGTGAGCAGCAGGTGGTGCGGGGTGACCTCGGCCGTGACGTTCCAGCCCTTGGACTTGGCCCAGCGCAGGATCTCGACGGAGCCGGCCGTGGAGACGTGGCAGACGTGCAGCCGGGAGCCGACGTGGGCGGCCAGGAGGCAGTCTCGGGCGATGATCGCCTCTTCGGCGACGGCGGGCCAGCCGGTCAGGCCGAGCCGGCCGGACACGACGCCCTCGTTCATCTGGGCGCCGGAGGTGAGCCTGGGCTCCTGGGCGTGCTGGGCGATGACGCCGTCGAACGCCTTGACGTATTCGAGGGCGCGGCGCATGAGCACGGCGTCGTCCACGCACTTGCCGTCGTCGGAGAAGACGCGCACGCGGGCGGCGGAGTCGGCCATCGCACCCAGCTCGGCCAGCTGCCTGCCCTCCAGGCCGACGGTGACGGCGCCGACCGGGTGCACGTCGCAGTGGGCGAACTCGCGGCCGAGCCGCCACACCTGCTCGACCACGCCGGCGGTGTCGGCGACGGGCGAGGTGTTGGCCATGGCGTGCACGGCGGTGTAGCCGCCGCGGGCGGCGGACTGGGTGCCGGTCTGGACGGTCTCGGCGTCCTCGCGGCCGGGCTCGCGCAGGTGGGTGTGCAGGTCCACGAGCCCGGGCAGCACGATCGCGCCCTGGGCGTCCACGACGTCGCCGGCCGTTCCGGCCGTGCCCGGCCCGATCTCGGCGATGACGCCGCCGTCGATCCGGATGTCGACGGGCTCCCCGCCGAGGATCCTGACATTCGCTATGTTCACGCGTTCTCTCCCCCGAGCAGCAGGTACAGGACGGCCATGCGGATGGTCACGCCGTTGGCGACCTGCTCGACGATCGTGGACCGGGCCGAGTCGGCCACCTCGGCCGCGATCTCCATGCCCCGGTTCATCGGCCCGGGGTGCATGACGATCGCGTCGTCGGGCATCTTGGCGAACCGGTCGCGGTCGAGGCCGTAGCGGCGGGAGTATTCGCGGGCGCTGGGGAAGTACGCGGCGTTCATCCGCTCCTTCTGCACCCGCAGCATCATCACCACGTCGGACTTGGGCAGCACGGCGTCGAAGTCGTAGGAGACCTCGCACGGCCAGGTGCCGATCGAGACCGGCAGCAGCGTGGGCGGCGCGACGAGGGTGACCTGGGCTCCGAGTGTGTGCAGCAGCAGCACGTTGGAGCGGGCGACACGGCTGTGCAGCACGTCGCCGACGATGGTGACGCTGCGCCCTTCCAGGTTGCCCAGGCGCCGGCGCATGGAGAAGGCGTCGAGCAGCGCCTGGGTGGGGTGCTCGTGGGTGCCGTCGCCGGCGTTGACGACGCTGCCGTGCACCCAGTTGGCCAGGCGGTGCGGCGCGCCGGAGGCGCTGTGGCGGATGACGACCGCGTCGGCGCCCATGGCCTCCAGGGTGAGAGCGGTGTCCTTGAGCGACTCGCCCTTGGAGACGCTCGACCCCTTGGCGGAGAAGTTGATCACGTCGGCGGACATCCGCTTGGCCGCCGCCTCGAACGAGATCCTGGTGCGGGTGGAGTCCTCGAAGAACAGGTTGACCACCGTGCGCCCGCGCAGCGTCGGCAGTTTCTTGATGGAACGTTCCGAGACCCTGGCCAGCTCCTCGGCGGTGTCGAGGATGAGCAGGGCGTCGTCCTTGGCCAGGTCACCGGCCGAGATGAGGTGCCGCTTCACTTGGTGTCCCCCTTCATGAGCAGGACGGCGTCGCGGCCGTCGATCTCGTTCAGGTAGACCTTGACCTTCTCGCTCTTGGCGGTGGGGAGGTTCTTCCCGACGTAGTCGGCGCGGATGGGCAGCTCGCGGTGGCCGCGGTCGACCAGGGTGGCGAGCTGCACGGCGGTGGGGCGGCCGAGGTCGTTGAGCGCGTCGAGCGCGGCCCGCACGGTGCGGCCGGAGTAGAGGACGTCGTCGACGAGCACGACGACCCTGCCGTCGATGCCGTCGGGCGGCAGCTCGGTGGGGCCTAGCGGGCGGACGGGGCCGCGCCGCAGGTCGTCGCGGTACATGGTGATGTCGATCGAACCGATGGGGATCTTGCGGCCTTCGAACTGCTCGATGCGGTCGCCGAGCCGGCGGGCCAGCGTCGCGCCGCGCGTGGGGATGCCGAGCAGGACCACGTCGTCGGCGCCCTTGGTGCGTTCGAGGATCTCGTGCGCGATCCGGGTCAGCGCCCGATGGATGTCGGGTGCCTCCAGCACGGCCCTGGAGTCGTGCCCGGGCTGTGGTGCGGAGGACGGCCCCCGGGAATCGGGGCCTCTGGAATCGGACATGGCGAATCTCACCACCTTTCCCGCCTCACGGGACGGGTCTTAAAAGGGTGTCGGTCGGGACACACAGTACCAGGGGCTACCAGCCACGATGCGTGACCCCCGCCGCGACCGCACGGGGAGCGACCGTCCGGTCGCCGGTTCAGCCGATGGCCTCGATCAGGTAATTTCCCGGGCCGCCACGCTGCCGTCGTGGTGTCGGCGCGGCGCCGGCGGGGCAGGTCAGACGCGCGCGAGGCGGGGGCTGGCGCGTGATTTACGCCCTTTTGAGGGGGATAGAGCAGGGATGACCTTCCATGTCGAGTCCGAGGTCGGACGGCTGCGCCAGGTCCTGGTGCACAAGCCCGACCTCGCGCTGAAACGACTGACCCCCACCAGCAAGGACGCCTTCCTCTTCGACGACGTGCTCTGGGTGCAGCGGGCGGTCGAGGAGCACGAGGAGTTCCAGCAGGTGCTCACCGACCGGGGCGTGGTCGTCCACGAGCTGGCCGACCTGCTCAGGGAGACGGTGGAGATCCCCGAGGCCCGCAAGCACATCCTGGACGCGGTCATCGACGAGCGCTGGCTGGGCCCCGTCGCCATCGACGACATCCGCAACACCCTCGACGGGCTCGACTCCGCCACCCTCCAGCTCTACCTGACCGGCGGCATCACCAAGCGCGAGCTGGTCGCGATGGGCTGCGAGCCCAAGGCGGTGACCTTCCACGCCACGGGCGACGACGACTTCATCCTGCCGCCGCTGCCCAACCACCTGTTCACCCGCGACACGTCCTGCTGGATCTACGACGGCGTGTCGATCAACGCGATGAAGAAGAAGGCCCGCATGCGCGAGACGGTCAACATGGAGGCCGTCTACATGTATCACCCGACGTTCGCCGGCGGCTTCAACCGGCCCGGCCAGGGCGGCTACCACTGCTGGATGCCCGGCCAGTCGGTGGGCCCCGCCACCATGGAGGGCGGCGACGTGCTGGTCATCGGGCGCGGCGCGGTGCTGATCGGGATGAGCGAGCGCACCCAGCCGCAGGCGGTCGAGATGCTGGCGCAGCGGCTGTTCAGGGCCGGCTCCGCGCACACGATCGTGGCGCTCGACATGCCGAAGGCGCGCGCGTTCATGCATCTCGACACCGTGATGACGATGCTGGACGTGGGGGTGTTCACCAAGTACGCGGGCCTCGGCATGCTGCCCGCGTACACCATCGAGCCCGGCGACACCCCCAAGGAGCTGAAGGTCACCGACCACCCGCCGCAGGACATGCACAAGGCCATCGCGCACGCGCTCGACCTGCCGGACATCACGGTCCTGACACCCACCCAGGACGTGTACGCGGCCGAGCGGGAGCAGTGGGACGACGGCTGCAACGGCCTCGCGGTCGAACCCGGCGTGGTCGTGGCCTACGAGCGCAACACCACCACCAACAACCATCTGCGTGACAACGGCATCGAGGTGATCACGATCAGGGGCAGCGAGCTCGGCCGGGGCCGCGGGGGGCCGCGGTGCATGAGCTGCCCGCTCGAACGTGACGCCGTCTAGGGGGATCTGGTCCAGATGAGCACCGCCCAGATGAGCACAGCCCGGGTGAGCGCGGCACGATGACGGCCGTCGACCTGCGCGAGCGCAGTTTCCTGAAAGAGCTCGACTTCACGCCGGACGAGCTCGGCTTCCTGCTGCGCCTGTCGTCCGAGCTGAAGGCGGCCAGGCACGCCGGCGCCGAGCGGCCGCGGCTGCGCGGCAGGAACATCGCGCTGATCTTCGAGAAGACCTCCACGCGCACCCGCTGCGCCTTCGAGGTGGCCGCCCACGACCAGGGGGCGCACACGACCTACCTCGATCCGGCCGGCACCCAGCTCGGGCACAAGGAGTCGGTGGCCGACACCGCGCGGGTGCTGGGCCGCATGTACGACGGCATCGAGTACCGCGGCAGCAGGCAGGCCCACGCCGAGGAGCTGGCGGCGCTGTCGGGGGTGCCGGTGTGGAACGGGCTGACCGACGAGTGGCATCCCACACAGACGCTGGCCGACATGCTCACCATGCGCGAGCACGCCGGCCGGCCGCTGCGCGAGGTGTCCTTCGCCTACCTGGGCGACGCGCGCAACAACATGGGGCACTCGCTGCTGGTGACGGGCGCCATGTTCGGCATGGACACCCGCGTCGTGGCTCCCAGGGCGCTGTGGCCCGATCCGGAGTCCGTGCTCGGGCCGGCCGAGCGGGTGGCGGCCGGCACCGGCGCCACGATCACCGTGACCGACGACGTGAACAAGGGCGTCAAAGGGGTCGACTTCCTCTACACCGACGTGTGGGTGTCGATGGGCGAGCCCGCCGAGGTGTGGGACGAGCGGATCAAGCTGCTGCTGCCGTACCAGGTGAACGAGGCCGTGGTGAAGGCCACAGGCAACCCCTCGGTGAAGTTCATGCACTGCCTGCCCGCCTTCCACGACCGCGGCACCGAGGTCGGGCGGGAGATCTACGACAGGACCGGGCTCGACGCGCTGGAGGTGACGGACGAGGTGTTCGAGTCGCCGCGTTCGATCGTCTTCGACCAGGCCGCGAACCGGCTGCACACCATCAAGGCCATCATGGTCGCGACCTTGGGAGACTGAATGCGGGTCATCGTGGCTCTGGGCGGCAACGCCGTCCTGCGGCGCGGCCAGCGGCCGGACGCCGACACGCAGGTCGCCAACGTGCGCACGGCCGTCAGGACGCTCGCCCGGCTCGCGGCCGAGCACGAGCTGGTCATCACCCACGGCAACGGCCCCCAGGTCGGCATGCTGGCCGCGCAGTCGGCCGCCGACCCCGGCCTGACCAGGCCCTACCCGTTCGACGCGCTGGGCGCGCAGACGCAGGGCCTGCTCGGCTACTGGATCCAGCAGGCCCTGCAGAACGCGCTGCCGGGACGCCAGGTGCTGGCCATGGTCACGCAGACGCTCGTCTCGGCCGTCGACCCGGCGTTCGAGCGGCCGGCCAAGTTCGTCGGCCAGGTCTACGAGCGGGAGGAGGCCGAGAAGCTGGCCGCAGAGCGCGGCTGGACGGTCGCCCAGGACGGCCGCCACTGGCGCCGCGTCGTCCCCTCCCCCGCCCCGCAGCGCGTGGTCGAGACCCGGCTGATCCGCCGGATGACGGGCGATGGCGTGATCGTGGTCTGCGCGGGCGGCGGCGGCATCCCCGTCGTGCGCGACGAGCGCGGGCGGCTGACGGGCGTGGAGGCCGTGATCGACAAGGACCTCACCACCTCGATGCTGGCCGAGGCGCTCGACTGCGACGCGTTCCTGAGCCTGACCGACGTGCCGCGCGTCATGCGCGGCTTCGGCACGCCCGAGCAGAGCGAGATCGGCCACACCACCCCGCACGAGCTGCGGGCGCTCGACTTCCCCGCCGGGTCGATGGGGCCGAAGGTGGAGGCGGTCTGCCGGTTCGTCGAGACGACCGGCGACATGGCGGCCATCGGGCGGCTGGACGAGGCCGAGCGCATACTCGACGGCTCCGCGGGAACCATCGTCACACCCAACGGCAGGTGGCCGCTGACGAGCACGCTGTAGGGGGCGTCCATGACACTGGCCGGGCGTCTCTTGCGCACCAAGCCGACCGAGCGCATCGTGGCCGAGGGCGGTCACGGCGAGGGCGGCGAGCTGCGGCGCACGATGACGTTGTGGCAGCTGACGCTGTTCAGCGTCGGCGCCACGCTGGGCACGGGCATCTTCGTGATCCTCGGGCAGGCGGTGCCCAAGGCGGGTCCGGCGGTGGTGCTGGCGTTCGTGCTGGCGGCGATCACGGCGCTGTTCTCGGCGCTGTCGTACGCGGAGCTGGCCGGCACGATCCCGGTGTCCGGCTCGTCCTACTCGTACGCGTACGCGACGCTGGGCGAGCTCGTGGCCTGGATCTGCGGCTGGTGCCTGATGCTGGAGTACGCCGTCTCCGTGGCGGCCGTGGCCGTCGGCTGGGGCGAATACCTCAACTCCTTCCTGCACGCCCTGTTCGGCTTCGAGCTGCCGGACGCGATCACCCGCTCCCCCGGCCAGGACGGCGGCGTGGTCAACGTCACCGCGATCGTCATCGTGCTGCTGGCCACCTGGCTGCTGCTGTACGGGGCCTCCGAGAGCGCGAAGGCCAACGCGTTCTTCGTGCTCATCAAGATCGCGGTGCTGCTGTTCTTCTGCGCGGTGACGTTCACCGCCTTCCGGTCCGGCAACCTCACGCCCTTCGCGCCCATGGGCGTGGCCGGCGTCACCGCCGCCGCCTCCCAGGTGTTCTTCTCCTACATCGGCTTCGACGCCGCCTCCACCGCCGGTGAGGAGGCCAAGAACCCCAGGCGTGACCTGCCGCTGGCGATCATCCTGTCGCTGGTCATCGTGACCGTCGTCTACGTGCTGGTCGCCCTGGCCGCGGTCGGGGCGATGCCGTGGACCGAGTTCGACGAGGAGGGCACAGAGGCGAGCCTGTCGTACGTCGCCGACCTCGCCGTGGGCGCCACCTGGCCCGGCCTGATCGTCTCCTTCGGCGCGGTCATCGCCATCGCCAGCGTCGTGCTCACCGTCATCTACGGCCAGACCCGCATCCTGTTCGCGATGTCGCGCGACGGGCTCATCCCCCGGATCTTCCAGCGGGTCGACCCGCGCCGGCAGGTGCCGGTCGCCAACACGCTCATCGTGGCCGCGTTCATCTCCGTGCTGGCCGGGCTGGTGCCGCTCGGTCAGCTCGCCGAGGCGACCAGCATCGGCACGCTGTTCGCCTTCGCCATCGTCAACGTCGGCGTGCTCGTCCTGCGTTACCGCAGCCCCGAGCTGCCGCGCGGCTTCCGCACGCCGCTGTTCCCGGCCACGCCGGCGCTGGGCGCGATCCTGTGCGTCGTGGTCATGGCGGGGCTGGCCGGGGTCACCTGGCTGGCGTTCGCGCTGTGGATGCTCGCGGGCCTGATCTGCTACTTCCTGTACGGCTATCGCCATTCACGGCTGAACGCCGAGGTGGGCTCATGAAGCTGGACAACGTACTGGCCGGATACGTGGCGGGCCCGCGGGGGCGCGACGGGCTGGCCCTGGCCGTGCTGCTCAGGGACCAGGCGCGGGCGCGGCTGACGGTGGCGAACGTGCTGCCGCCCGCCACCTCCGCGCCGGGGCCCGCCAGGGCCGAGGAGAGCGCGTGGCGGGCCTACCTGCACGAGCAGGCCGCCGCCACCCTCGCCCAGGCCCGCGAGCTGGCCGGCGACGACGCCGAGTACATCACGCACACCCATCGGGGCAGCGGGCGCGGGCTGGTGGAGCTGGCGCGCAGGCGCGGCGCGGACGTCGTGGTGATCGGCTCGGCGCCGGGGCGCGGCAGGGGGCTCATCTCGGTGGGCAGCACCGCCGACCAGCTCCTGCACAGCTCCTCCGTTCCCGTCCTGCTCGCACCGCGCGGCTACGGCGACGAGCCGCCGGCCGCCTTCGACCGTCTCACCGTGGCCTACCGGCGCGGCCCCGGCTGCGACGTGGCGGTCAAGGACGCGGCCAGGGCGGCCGCGGCGCTCGACGTGCCGCTGCGGCTGATCACGCTGGTGGTCAGCAGCGGCAGGCGGGTGAGGATCGAGGAAGAGATGCTCGCCCGTCTGCGCGACCAGGCCGCGGCCGACCTGCGCGCCGCGGCCAGGGGGCAGCGGCGCTCGCCCGTGGAGGTCGAAGTGCTGGAGGGCCGCAACGTGGCCCAGGCACTCGCCGCGACCTCGTGGCTGCCCGGCGAGATGATCATATGCGCTTCCAGCGACACCGGGCCACTCAGGCGGGTGTTCCTCGGGGACACCTCGATCAAGATCGTCAGGGCCTCGACCTGCCCTGTCATGGTGCTCATCCGGCAGCCTTGACCGCCGCGAAAATGTCGTCAAACCCTGACGAAGCAGCGTTACCAGTGGGGCATGAGGGGCGTTTGCGGCGTTCCCTACCGGACCGGATTCGGCATCTTTTTTCCAATCAGCTTGACCTTCGGCGTCCACCCCTTTACCGTCACTGTGCGTAACCACACCGCGCGGCGTTCTGGGGTAAACCCAGGGCCATGGCTACCGATGGTGCCGAGCCTGGCATCAGACCCCCCGGTGGCCGGGGCATACGCCGCAAGGGAGCACAATCTACTGAGAGCGATACATACGAGAGCCGGGGGGCCACACGATGCCGTCTGAGTACGCAAAGTCGCTGGGTGCACGACTCCGCGCCATCCGCACCCAGCAGGGGCTGTCCCTGCATGGAGTCGAGGAGAAGTCGCGTGGCAGGTGGAAAGCCGTAGTCGTTGGCTCTTATGAGCGCGGCGACCGAGCGGTGACCGTGCAGAAGCTTGCCGAGCTTGCCGACTTCTACGGGGTGCCCGTCTCCGAGCTGCTGCCGGGCGGAGCCGCCCCCAGCCCGCTCGGGCCGACACCCAAGCTTGTGATCGACCTGGAGCGCCTGGCGACCCTGCCCAAGGAGAAGGCCGGCGCCCTTGCCCGTTACGCCGCGACGATCCAGAGCCAGCGCGGCGACTACAACGGCAAGGTGTTGTCGATCCGCCAGGAGGACCTGCGCTCCCTGGCCGTGATCTACGACAAGTCGCCGAGCGAGCTGACCGAGGAGCTGATCAGCTGGGGCGTCCTCGACGCCGAGGCCCGCCGGGCCGTGGAGTCCTTCTGAGACGTCCTTGAGGTCGTCCGGCCTCGGGCCCGCTGGTCCTCCAGCCCGAGGTCTGCCACTTTGAGACAGTCAGCTTGAGGCCCCCGGCGGTTCCGTTCCACGCCGGGGCCGCCAGTTCAGACCCTCGGTCCACGGACGCCCGTCCGAAAGCCACCCGCTTCACCCTGGGGCCCGCCGCACACCGGCGGGCCCTTCGGCATCCCCTGCCGAGCCGGGCACGGCGTCGCGCGCTCACGGGCGTGCGGGCCCGGGCGTTGTGCCGCTCCGCGCCTCAGGAAGCCATCCCGCAGGCAAGCAGCCCAGCCGGCGGGCCACGATGGCGGTTGCCGCTCGTGGTCCTGGTGGAGGCGCCGGACCGGCGCGCTCGGCAGCGCGCAGGCGCGTCGGCCAGGCGCGAGTGTGCCGGAGGCCGCCCCGCTCGGAACGGGCCGCGCCCGGAAGGCATCGCACCCGAAAGCAGCCCAGGCGTCGAGGGCCGCCGGTGATCGCCTTGGTGGCGGTGCCGGCCGGGCGCGCTCGGCGCAGCGGCACCGAAAAGCGCGCGAAGGGCGCGAGCCGGGCTGTGGATGCGGCAGGAGGCGACCCGGTCCAGACGGGTCGCGGCCGGGGGGACACCCCGCCGAAAGGAGTCCTGGCCGGAGGCGGGGTGCGTCCGGGGGACACACCTCCGCAGGGGCGGCCCGGCCGGGGCAGGGCACGCCCGGGGGACATCTCGCCGGAAGGGGGCCCGATCGGAGGGAACGCGTCCGCGCGAAGCCAGCCCGTCGGCCGCACAGCCGCCGGGGGATGCCGCCACCGGCCGGGACGGCCACCGGGCGTCAGGGCGAGCGCCGGGCCTCTTGCCGGGGCATAGGGGAAGACGCCGGTCAGCCGGCCAGTGGGACGTTCACCGGGAGCTGGGGCTGCCCTGGAACGCCCAGGAGGTCTTCGACCGCCGAGACGAAGGTCTCGGCCTCGGCCAGGATCTCGTCCGCGTCGGCGGCGCTGATGCGGCGCACCATGCCCGCCTCCGCCGCCGCGCGCTTGTCGGCGGTGGTGGCGAAGTAGGCGGCCCACTCGGCCAGGTGCGGCTCCGCCTCCGGCAGCAGCTCCCACGCGCTGCGCAGGCGGCGCCGGCGCCCCTCCATGGGGCGGGGCCGGGCGGCCAGGATCGCCGCCGCCGCTCGGAGAGCCGCCAGGTGGGCGGCCACATATCGGGATGCCGGGGTGCGAGCGCCGGTCGCATCCGCCAGGCAGGAACGTGAATCGGTCAGGTGTGCCCGAACCGCAGCCGACAACCGGGGCCCGGGCGTTTCTCTAGGCCGTGGTGCCATCTTGCGCGCCTCCTTGGAGTCGTGGGCGGCGTCCGGCGTCTCCGCCGGTGGTGCCAACAATCGCAGACGCCACCGACATTTCCGCCGGGCTGGCCGGACGAGGAGCTTCCCCTCACCCCGTCCGGCCAGGACACGCCCGCTCGTCTCCGCCGACGACGAGGACGCGCCCTTCGCCCGTGGAGCCTGGCCGCGGGGATCGCTTGGGGAAGCGAACGGCCCGCGACCAGGTCCTGGTGACGTTGAGCCGCGAGCCTCACCGTCACTAGGTCGAACATAATTTCGATCACGCTCGGTGTCAACCGATTCCACGAACACAGGTTCGATGACCATGAAGAAAAAGTGCCCACCAGTGACCGCTGACCGCCGCGTTCGCGCCGCCGTACGGGCATTCGCGCCGCCGTACGGGCATGAGAGAGCCGCCGTCGCGGGACAGGGCGCGGCGGCGGCGGATGGGCGTCAGGAGGGCGTCAAGGGGACGCCGGCCCTCACTCGACCGAGATGGCCCCGGACGGGCACAGGGTCACGGCACGGCGTACGGCGTCCTCCAGATCCCGCGGCGGCGCCTCCTGCAGGAGCACGACCGTGCCCTCCTCCTCACTCTGATCGAACACCGCCGGCACCGTCAGCGCGCACATGCCCGCCCCGATGCACACCGATTCGTCTGCCTTGATCTTCATCTTGACCTACCAAGTGACAGGGAGGCGGTGCACTCCGTAGATGGACATGTCCGAGCGCATCGGCACCTCCTCGGGTGTTACCGCCAAGCGTAGGCCAGGCAGGCGGCGCAGCAGCGCGGGGAAGGCGATGCGCATCTCGGCGCGGGCGAGCTGCTGGCCGAGGCACTGGTGGATGCCGTGGCCGAAGGTGAGGTGCCCACCGGCGGGGCGGGCGAGGTCGAGCTCGTCGCCGCCGGCGAAGCGGGAGGGGTCGCGGTTGGCGGTGGGCAGGTGGAGGGTGACCGTCTGCCCGGCCTCGATCGTGACGCCCTCGATCTCCACGTCCCGCAGCGCCGTACGGATCGGGCCGAGGTGGATGATCGTGAGGTAACGCATCAGCTCCTCCACGCCGTTGTCCACCGCCGCCGGGTCGTCGCGCATCGCGGCGAGCTGGTCGGGGTTCGTGAGCAGCGCGTACGTCCCCAGCCCGAGCATGTTGGCGGTCGTCTCGTGCCCGGCGATCAGCAGCAGGAGCGCGACGCCGGTGAGCTCCTCGTCGTTCAGCTCGCCGGTCTCGATGAGCCCGCTGATGAGGTCGTCGGCCGGCTGGGCGCGCTTGCGCTGGATCAGCCCGTACATGAACGCGGAGATCCGCCCCAGGGCCGCCAGGGCGTCGTCGGCCTCGGTCTCCAGGCTGGCCAGGAGCTTGGTGTCCTGCTGGAAGCTCGAGCGGTCCTCGTACGGCACCCCGAGCAGTTCGCAGATCACCAGCGACGGGATCGGCAGCGCGAACTCCTGCACGAGATCCACCGGGCCGCCCGCGGCGACCATCGCGTCGAGGCGCGCGTCGACGATCTCCGCGATGCGCGGTTCGAGGAGTTTCATCCGGCGCACCGTGAACTGCCCGGTCAGCAGCTTGCGGAAGCGCGTGTGCTCGGGCTCGTCCATGCGCAGGAAGAACCCGGGCGGCAGCTTGGCCTTGCCCTTGTCCGACAGGTTCATCCTGGCGGCCTTGATCGGCGGATGCTGCTTCTCGGTCAGGTTGCTGAAGTGGGGGCTCGCCAGCACCGCGCGGGCGGCCGCGTAGCCGGTCACCAGCCAGCCCTGGTGGCCGTCGGCGTACGTCATGCGGTGCAGGGCGCCGTGTTGTCGCAGCTCCGTGAGCTTTTCCGGCGGGTCGAGCGGGCGCCGGCGGGTGGTGGGCATGGTCAGTTCGGACATGATCGGGCTCCTTTCCTGTCTCCCTTCCTAGAAAACCTCAACGGATGCAAAATTTCAATGGATGCAACACCTCAATCCATGCAGTACAGTTCCGGCATGGCGGGTCTGAGGGAGCGCAAGAAGCAGCGCACGCGGCAGGCGCTGATCGAGGCGGCGTTCCGGCTGTTCGACGAGAAGGGCTTCGAGGAGACGACCCTCGCGGAGATCGCGGCCCAGGCCGAAGTCTCGACGCGCACGTTCTTCAGCTACTTCGCCAGCAAGGACGACCTGATCTTCCATGACAGCGACCAGCGCCTGGAGCTGGCCGTCGGCGTCATCGCCGGGCGGGCGCCGGGAGAGTCGCTGGTCGGCGTGCTGCACCGGCTCGTCGACACCAGCGTCGAGAACACGCTGAACCAGACGCTCGGCAAGAAGGAGGCGGCGGTGCGCACGCGCCTCATCCTGACCGAGCCGTCGCTGCAGGCCCGGGGGCTGCACCTGCTGTTCGACACCCAGCTGCGGCTGGCCAGGGCGCTGCACGAGTCCTTCGCCGGGGAGCTGACCATGGTGGAGGCCGCCGCGGCGATCGGGGCGCTGATCGGGGCGGTGAAACTGGCCGTCGTGGCCGATCTCCGGCCTGACCGCACGTTCGACGAGATCCTGGACACCGCCCGGCGGGCGGCGGAGATCGCGGTCTCCGGCCTGGGCTCCCTCTCCTGATCCCCGTTCCCGCTCGGCGCTCCTCTCCTCTCGGCAGGCGGCCGGGCCGGTGGTGGCGGGTCGCTCGGATCAAGGTCTTTTGAGAGGCTGTCCCCTGAGCCGAGCGGAGAGGAGCGCCGATGGCGGGCAGCGGCCGGGGGCGGGTGGTCGGTCTCGTTCTGCTGGCCATGGGGCCGGTCCTGGTCGCGGCGTACGCGGGCGCGGGACACGTGGCCGTCCGGGCGGGGGTGCGGGCACAGGTGACGGGCCCTGGGTGGCAGGGCGGCCGGATCGACGCCGCCGGCATGACCTCGCTCGGGGTGGACGCCTGGCGGCTGACCTGGTGGACCGCCGCGTTCGCCGGTCTGCTGGCGCTGGCGTACGTGGTCATCGGAGCGCTGCTGCGGCGCGGGCGCAGGGGCCGCACCCCCTTACTGGTGCTGTCGGGGCTGCTGATCCTCCCCTACGCCCTGAGCTTCGTCGTGGCGCTGGTCAACCCTGTCGCGCTGCTGGCCCGGCCGTACCAGTCGCCCGACTTCGCCGCCGGCCTGCCCCCGTGGCAGCCGGCCACCGCCTACCTCCTGCTCGCCGCGGGCCTCGCGCAGGGCGCGGGGCTGGCGCTGGCGGCCGTCGAGGGCAGGCGCACCGCCCTCAGCCGGCCGCGGCCTCAGCGCTGAGCCCCACAGCGGCCTGGTTCACGGCCGCCGCGATCAGGTCGCGAACGGGGCGCGGCGACTCCACGAACGCCGGCAGGTCGCTCCTCTTGGCCTCCAGCAGCCCGGCCACCGCGTTGGCGTACATGGAGATCGAGTGTCCCGCCTGGTACGGCTCCATCCCCGCCAGCGCCGGCCGCGCCGCCCCCGGCGGCACCGCCGCGTACGTCACCGGCCGTCCCAGCGCCTCGGCGATGATCGCGGCCAGGTCGTGCCCGCCGACCGCGCTCAGCCCCTCCAGCTCGTACGTACGCCCGGCGTGCCGCCGCTCCCCGCCCGCGACCACGTCGTGCCACGCCTCGGCCGCCACCCGCACCGCCACGACGGCCAGGTCCACCCTGGCCACCACCGACACCCGGCCCGCGCCGAGCGGCGCCGCGAACACCCCGCCGTCCACCGCGCCAGGCAGGCCCGCGAGCGCCAGGCTCGCCGCGATCTCGGCGTACAGGCCATTGCGCAGCACGGTGACGTCGAACGGCGCCCCGGCCAGCCGTGCCTCGGTCCACCGGTGCGCCAGGGCGATCGTGAGCCGCTCGCTCGACCCGGCCAGGCTGGTGTAGATCACGTGCTCGACGCCCGCGCCCGCGGCCGCCCCGACCACCGCGCCGTGCCGGGCGAGCACGACGTCGTCCTCGGCGTACCCGGCCGACACGAACACCAGCACCTTCGCCCCCGTGAACGCCTCCTCCAGCGTCCGCGGACGGTCGAAGTCGGCGTGGCGCACCGCCTCCCCGTCGCCGGAGCTGCTGGCCCCGATCACCGCCATGCCCTCCACGGCCCGCAGGCCGGTCAGGATCGAACCGCCCAGCGCGCCGGACACACCCGTAACGACGATCATGAAACTCCCCTAATGTGGTCATCGCAGGTCAACGACCTAAAGGATGGGGCGTTCCGGCGCTCGCCGTAAGGAGGCACTCTCATGTCGGTCGCGCACACCGGGGTAACCCTCCAGCCCACGGGCCCGTGCGGAGACGACGACTGCGGGATCAGGGACGTCCTCGACCGCATCGGCGACAAGTGGACGGTGCTGGTGCTCGTGGAGCTGGCCAAAGGGGTGCGCCGGTTCAGGGAGCTGGAGCGGGCGGTGCCGGGGATCTCGCAGCGCATGCTGACGCTGACGACACGGCGGCTGTGCCGTGACGGGCTGGTCGAGCGCACGGCGTACGCGACGATCCCGCCGCAGGTCGAATACCGGCTGACGCCGATGGGCGCCAGTCTGGCGGAGGCCGTGGCGCGGCTGGCCGACTGGTCGCGCGAGCACAAGGACGCCATGGAGGACGCCCGCGGGCGCTGGGACGCCGCGCACGCGGACGAGCCCTGACCACCGCCGGCGAGAAACCCAGGCGCGAGGGCCGCCGGCCGGGCTCAGGCGCGCCTGAAGCGGCCCTTGACGTGCACCGGCACGCCCTTGCCGAGCAGCCCCGGCAGGACCTGGGCCACGTTCATCGGCATGCGCACGCACCCGTGGGAGGCCGGGTAGAGCGGCACCGACAGCGCCCCGTGGAAGGCGATGCCGCCGTTGAAGAAGATCGGGTTGTAGAGCTGGCCGAGGTAGGACTTGTGCCAGCCGCTGGCGCGCCACGTCGTGCGGTAGTCGCCGGTCGGGGTGGTGGCCGAGCCGCAGAAGCGCTGCTTCCTGCCCTGCCAGGTGGCGGTCTCGCAGTAGGGGACGCCGCTGCCCGAGGAGACGTGGGTGATCAGCTTCGCCTCGCCGCCGACGTACAGGACCATGATCTGCTTGGTCAGGTTGACCTCGGCGCGGGTCGGCTTGCCGTCGGGGACCAGGACCTTCGGCGCCTTGGGCGCCTCAAGGGCCTCCCACGTGCGCCGGGCGACGGTGCTGCTCGGCCTGATGCCGTTGACCTTCTGGAACGCCCACACGGCCGCCAGCGTGGTGCCACCGTACCGGCCGTCGGCCTTGCCCGGCCGGTAGCCGAGCCCGGTCAGGCGCTTCTGCAGCCAGGTGACGGACTTGCCCTTGGCGCCCAGTTTGAGGGTCTTGCGCGGGGCGGTGACGGCCGGCGTCGCCGGGGCCGCGCCGGCGGCCTGGGCGTTCGGCACGGCGGCGGCCGCCAGGGCGGAGGCGCCGGGTGAGAGGACCGGCCGATCGCCTTCCGCTCCCGTCGCGCAACCCGTGAGGACGACCGCACCGGCGGTCAGGAGAGCAGCCACCCCGGGCAGCCGACGAGCCACCACCGTCACCACCTCATCATCGGTCAAGAACGGATCAGAGGACCCTACACCACCCACCATGAATGGGTAATCAGGGCGCCAACCTGTTTAGAGTGTCGTCATGTCTGAGAAGTTGCCCGCGAACGCCCTCATCGTCGAGTCCGCCCTGCGCGAAAGAGGAGCCGGCGGCGAGATCGTGGTCCTGCCCGAGAAGGCCCCCACGGCCGCGACCGCCGCCGCGCAGGTCGGCTGTGAGGTCGGCGCCATCGCCAACAGCCTGATCTTCGACGCCGACGGCGCGCCGCTGCTCGTCCTGACCAGCGGCGCGCACCGGGTGGACGTCGAGCTGATCGCGCGTACGGCGGGCGTGGCGAAGGTGCGCAGGGCGACGCCCGAGTTCGTCAGGGAGGCCACGGGCCAGCCGATCGGCGGCGTGGCCCCGGTCGGGCATCCGGCGCCCGTGCGCACGCTGGTGGACACCTGGCTGAGCAAGCACGAGGTGGTCTGGGCCGCGGGCGGGCATCCGCACACGGTGTTCCCGACGACGTTCGACGAGCTCGTGCGCATCACCGGGGGTACGCCGGTGGACGTCGAGTAGTGTGCGACGGGTGATCGAGTTTCGCGGAGCCGGTCCGGCCGAGTTCACCGAGCGGCTGGAGACAGTGATCGACATTTACGCGGCCGCGATGAAGCCGCCGGTGGACCAGATAGCCGGCCGCAAGACCATCATGCGAAACCACGGGACATATCCCCATTTTCAGTGTTATTTCGCTGAATTGCGTGATTCATCCCCCGATGGGGCGGCTGCTGAACCCAGAATCGTCGGTTTCGCGTACGGATTCCGCGGCGCCCCCGGCCAGTGGTGGCACGACGTCGTCTGGCGCGGCCTGGCCGACCGGCTGGGCCAGGAGGCGGCCGACGCCTGGATGGGGTACGCGTTCGAGCTGGCCGAGATCCACGTGCACCCCGAGTGGCACAACAAGGGCATCGGCCGTGCCATGATCACCACGCTGTGCGCGGGCCGCCGCGAGCGCTCGGCCATCCTGTCCACCCACGACCAGCCGACGGCCGCCCGCCACCTCTACGCCAGCATGGGCTTCACCGACCTGCTGACCCGCTTCGTCTTCCCCGGCGGGCACGAGGAGTACGCGATCGCCGGCCGCCCGCTCCCGCTCACCTGAGTTCGCTTACGTGACCCGTGGTTTACCAGGCATGACGTGGGGCAGAAACTAGTCACGGAAAGTGATCGACCCTTTACCGATTGTCCAGTGTCCCCTGCCCGTCACCCGCCCGGTCCCCCTGCGGGCGGGTGGCGGGCCCGCTCCGGCGGCCGCGGTGACACCCGGGCCGCACCTCCGCCGGCCGCGGTGACATCCGGGTCCGCGTGTCGGTGCTGATCCCTATCATGCTGCCCCAGAGATCGTCCGCATCGATGGGGGTCCCACCGTGGAGCGTCTGTCCGTGAAGATCGTCGAGGGCCCGTTCGCCGGCCTCGACGCGGAGCTCGTCGCCGTGGACGGCCCGAGGCTGACCGCCCGCCTCTCGATCCTGGATCGCGAGACGACGATCGAGCTCCACCGCGACCAGGTCGAACGTCCTGAGGACCTGCCCGGGCCGTGGCACGAGGAGGAGGACGACGAGCGGGTCCGCGCCGAGCTGCGCGAGCGGACGGTGGCGCAGTACGACGACCTCGCCCACATCGAGAAGTTCGGCTTCTTCCTCGAACGCGCCGATCTCCCCGGGCAGGACCCGGCCCAGGAGTGGGACGCCTACCTCGCGCTGTGCCCCGAGGTCGACGCCGGGGTGCGGCGGCGGAAGGCGGCGGCGCTGGCGGCGTTCGATCAGGAGATCGCTCCCCTGCCGGCCGCCGAGGCGCGCCGGCGGGTGGCGGCCGACCCTGTCCGCTGGCTTCCCGCCGAGGCCGCCATGAAAGAGCGCCGGTCCCGCTGTCCGGGCCTCGACGGACCCACGCCCGAAGAACGACTGCGGGCGGCGATCTTCGGCGGACCCGATCCGGCGCCGTCTGTGTGGGAACGGGCCCATCATCGGCGGGCCACCGCACGTTCCGCCGCCGAGCTGCGCGACTACGCGGCATGGAAGGCGGCGAACCGGTCGCCGGACGAGCACGAGCGGCTGAGGTCGGCCGCAGCGGCCCAGGCCGAGCGCGAACGCGCCGCGATCGAGGCCCGCGTCACCCGCGACTGGGGATTCCGGCTTCCTGACTCGATCTTCCGGTTCCGGACCTTCCTGCTGTCCCTGTGCCCGGCCGGCAAGCAGGCTCTTTACGACCTCGAACTGTCCCCGTTCGGGATCATGGACCTCTTCGGCGATCCGCACCGCCGCTGCCGCGACGGCATCGACGTGCGCGTGCACGGCCGCTACTACCGCGACCCGCCCGAGTTCCTCACGTTCATGCACGGCGGCACCGACGGGCTGCACTTCGGGCTCTGGTACGACGACGGCCGCACCTGCACCGGCGTCGCCTCGTACTACAACAACGACGGCGGTGGCGTGGGCCTGCCCTCGGGCACCCCTCTTGAGGCCGTCCGCGACAGGCTCGAATGGCGATGGCGCGACCTCTCGTCCGAGGACGGCGACCCGGCCGATCCCCTGGATCCCGACGTGGTCGTACCACGGCACCGGCTGCGGCTGCTGCGCGAGGTCCTGACGACCTTCGAGACCGGCGACCGCGACGAACACGGCGAGGACTACCACGACGCCCGCGGCCACTCCCCCGAGCTGCTGGAGCACGGAGACCCCGACCGGCTGCAGACCCTGGACGGCGGCGGCGCACTCGCCGGAGGCAGCACCCTGATCGAGGGCGACACAGCGATCACAGGCGACACGACGATCGAGCGCGGCCGGCAGCGACCGTGGGACGACTACGACTTCTGCACGACCCTGCGCAAGGAGCTGACCGGCGACCCGGCCGCCCGCGCGGCCCGGGTCGCCGAGGCGCTGCGCCGCTGCGCCGCCGGATCCCCCGCCGACGCGCTCGCCCTCGGCCGCGACCTGCACTGGATCAGCGCGGGCGACCCGGCACGCGAAGCCCAGGCGAACGAGCTGCTCACCACGGCCTCCCGCGCCCTGGGCCGCGACAACCTCGCGGCGATCGCCGAGGCCCATCACCGCCACCGCGATCTGCCCCAGGTGCACGTCCTGGAAGGGACCTGACACGCGCACACCAGCGCCCAGCGGCCCGGGCTCAAGCGGCCGGGCTCAAGCGGCCGGGCTCAAGCGGCCGGGCTCAAGCGGCCTGGCCCCCGCGGCCGGGCTCAAGCGGCCGGGCGCGCGCGACCGTGCGCAGGCGACCGCTCCGGAGCAGCCGCGCCCGGGCCGGCGGCCCTGCTCAGACGGCCCTGCTCAGACGGCCCGCGCAGACGGACGCGCGCAGACGGACGCGCTCAGGCCGCGACGCGCAGGCGGCTGCGCGCAGGCGGCCGGGATCAGGCGGACAGCGGGATGCGCTCCAGCCGCTGGAACACCTCGCGCGACGCACTCGACCGGTTGAACGTGATGAAGTGGATCCCCGGCGCGCCCTCGTCGAGCAGCCGCTGGCACAGCTCCGCCCCGTGGTCGATGCCGAGCCGCCGCACCGCCGCCGGGTCGTCCTTGACCGCCTCGAACCTGGCCGCCACGTCCGGCGGGAACGGCGCCCCCGACAGCTGCTCGGAGCGGGCGATCGTGCTCATCTGGGTGACCGGCATGATGCACGGGATGATCGGCGTGTCACAGCCCCTGGCCGCCACCCGGTCACGCAGCCGCAGGTAGTCGTCGGCCTGGAAGAACATCTGCGTGATCGCGTAGTCGGCCCCGGCCCGGCACTTGCGTACGAAGTACTCGGTGTCGGACTCGATGGAGGGCGAACGCGGATGCTTGTAGGGGAAGGCGGCCACGCCGACGCAGAAGTCGCCCGCCTGGCGGATCAGGCGGACGAGCTCCTCGGCGTAGAGCACGCCCTCGGGGTGCTGCACCCACTCGGCCGTCGGGTCGCCGGGGGGATCGCCGCGGACCGCCAGGATGTTGCGCACGCCGGCGTCGGCGAAGCGCCCCACGAGGTGGCGCAGCTCGCGGACGGAGTGGTCGACCGCGGTGAAGTGGGCGACAGGAGTGAGCGTGGTGTCATGGGCGATCCGCTCGACGATGTCGACCGTGCGGTCACGGGTGGAGCCGCCGGCGCCGTACGTCACGGAGACGAACGTGGGCCGCAGCGACTCCAGCTCCCTGATCGCCCGCCACAACTGTTTGGCGCCCTCGTCGGTC
Organism: Nonomuraea maheshkhaliensis; assembly: GCF_039529435.1. Taxonomy (NCBI): domain Bacteria; kingdom Bacillati; phylum Actinomycetota; class Actinomycetes; order Streptosporangiales; family Streptosporangiaceae; genus Nonomuraea; species Nonomuraea maheshkhaliensis. The sequence goes on along the minus strand of NZ_BAAAMU010000032.1, from coordinate 21,653 downwards.
TTCGGCGGGAAGAACTCGAAGGAGAACGACCGGCCGCCGGCGGCGAGCATGTCGCGGACGGTGGGAACACGATCGGGCCTTACAGAGGGTCGACCAAGAGCCATGCCCACAAGATTAGCGCCACATCTCGCAGACCTGCCGGTCAGACAGACACCCTGGAGATCCGCACCCTCGCTCCCGGCCACTAGTCTCATGGGCATGACCACTGACGCGGCCGGCCTGGAGATCCTGCGCGCGCAGGTCGAGCGCGCCCTCGGAGAGTTCGTCGGACGGCAGCTGCCCGACGGCGGCGACCCCGAGTTCGCGCCGCTGCGCGAGGCGGCCGACAAACTGCTGTCCGGCGGCAAGCGACTGCGGCCGGCGTTCTGCTACTGGGGGTGGCGCGGCGCCGGCGGCACCGACGTGCCCGGCATCTTCACCGCCGCCGCCTCGCTGGAGCTGCTGCAGGCCAGCGCGCTGGTGCACGACGACGTGATGGACAAGAGCGATCTGCGCAGGGGCATGCCGTCCGCGCACCGCCGTTTCCAGGCGATGCACGAGAAGTCGGGCTGGCACGGCTCGGCGGAGCAGTTCGGCGAGGGCGCGGCGATCCTGCTGGGCAACCTGCTGCTGATCTGGTCGGGCGAGATGTGGCGGGCCAGCGGGCTGCCGCGCGAGTCGCTGGAGGCGGCCCAGCCCGTCCACGACCACATGCGCACCGAGCTGATGTGCGGCCAGTATCTCGACCTGCTGGAGCAGGCGCACGGGGAGAACTCGTTCGAGTCGGCGCTGCGGGTGGCGCTGTACAAGAGCGGCAAATACTCGGTGGAGCAGCCGCTCAGGCTGGGGCTGGCGCTGGCCGGGCGGGAGCTGGCGCCGTGGATGGACGAGCTGTGCGCCGGGTTCGGGCGGCAGGTCGGGATCGCGTTCCAGTTGCGCGACGACATCCTCGGGGTCTTCGGCGACCCGGCGCAGACGGGCAAGCCCGCCGGCGACGACCTGCGGGAGGGCAAGCGGACGATGCTGGTGGCCCGCACCCTGGCCGCGGCCTCGCCCGCCGAGGCCGGCACCGTGCGCCGGCTGCTCGGTGATCCCGCGCTGGACGAGGGCGGGATCGAGACGCTGCGGCAGATCATCGACGACACCGGAGCGCTGCGGGAGTGCGAGGACCTGATCGGCGACTACCTGGGCGAGGCGCTGGGGGCGCTCGGCGCGGTCGTGGTCACGCCGCAGTCGCGCGCCGCGCTGACCGACCTGGCCATCGCCGCCACCAGCCGCAAGACCTGACCCCCCGCCGGCTCGCCGACCGGCCCGCCGTCCGACCGCTCACCCGCCGCACGGCCGACGGCCGACCGGCGGTTCAGCCGGTCGGCGGTGTTCGGCGGTTCAGCCGGCCGGCAGGCGTTTGGCGAACTCGGCGGCGCCCGCGCCCGGGTCGTCGGCGTCGGTGATCGCGCGGACGACCACCACCCGGCTCACCCCGTACGACATCACCTCGTCCAGGTTGGCGAGGTCGATGCCGCCGATCCCGAACCACGGCCGCGAGGTGCCCAGCGACGCCGCGTGCCGCAGCAGCGACGGGCCGGGAGCCGGGCGGCCGGGCTTGGTCGGTGTGGGCCAGACGGGCCCGCAGCAGAAGTAGTCGACGCCCTCCTCCACGGCCGCGGCGGAAGCCTCGGCGGCGGAGTGGGTGGACCGTCCGATGACGATGTCGTCGCCGAGTATCTCTCGCGCGACCGTCACAGGAAGGTCGTCCTGCCCCAGATGGAGCACGTCGGGGCGGGCGGCGTACGCGATGTCCGCCCGGTCGTTGACAGCCAGAAGCTTGCCGTGCCGGTCGCAGGCGTCGCGGAAGACCTCGAGGAGCGCGAGTTCTTCGCGTGCCTCAAGACCCTTCTCCCGCAGCTGGATGATGTCCACGCCGCCGGCCAGCACCGCGTCGAGGAACTCCGCCAGATCGCCGCGGTCGCGGCGGCCGTCTGTGCAGAGATAGAGGCGCGCGTCAGAAAGCGAGGGCTTGGGCACGCCGCTTGACCTCGGTATGACGGCCGGCCCTGATCGCCTCGACGGGCGATCCTGGCAGCGACTCGTCGGGGGTGAAGAGCCAGCGCAGCGACTCCACGTCGTCGTAGCCGGCATCCTGCAACACCGTCAGGGTGCCGGGCAGGCCCTTCATCACGTCCTTCCCATCGAGGAACACCGCGGGCACCTGTGGCCCGCCGCCGCCCCGGCGCACGCCGAGGAGCTTGTGGTCCTTCAGGAGCTGCTTGGCCCGGCCGATCGAAAGGTCGAGGCGCCTGGCCACTTCGGGGAGCGTGAGCCACTCGTCGATGAGCTGCTCGGTCTCCCGGTCGATCTGTGCAACAGAAAGCGTCACGAAACCACAACTACCACATGCCGTGCTTGCTCAAACAACACAATCCCGTAGAGAGACTTGTGGATCTACCAGGCGTTCCGTGTCCAGACGGTGACCGGCGTCGATGATCCGCCGCCCCTGTACGAGGTCGCGCGGCCGGTCCACGGCCAGTACGGCGGCCAGAGTGTCGTCCTCGGTGAGCCAGACGGCCGACCATTTGCCCTCGGGCTCGCCCCGGTAGACGAGCCGCTCGCCGGCCGGATGGTGTCCGGCGTACTGGATCATGTGGCCGAACTGCTCGGACCAGAAGTAGGGCACCGGGTCGTAGACCGCCTCCTCCCCCAGCAGCGTCGCGGCGGCGACCTCGGGGGCGTTGAGCGCGGTGTCCCAGTGTTCGACCCTGAGCCTGGTGCCCCAGCGGCGCGACCACCAGGCGGCGCAGTCGCCCACGGCGACGGTGCCGGGCAGCGAGGCGCGCAGGTGCTCGTCGGTGACGACGCCGTTGTGCAGGTCGATGTCGGCCTCGGCCAGCCACCCGACGGCGGGCCGTACGCCGATGCCGGTGACGACCACGTGGGCCTCGATGAACTCGCCGCCCACCAGCCGCACGCCGCCCTCGTCCACGGAGTCGACCATGGCCCCGAGGCGCAGGTCGATGCCGTCGTACCAGGGCACGGTGCGCGCGCCGATCTCGGCGCCGACGGCGGTGCTCAGCGGGGCCCGCGCGCTCTCGACGACCGTCACCTCGCAGCCGGCGCGGCGGGCCGCGGTGGCCACCTCGGCGCCGATCCAGCCGGCGCCGATGATCGCCACGCGGGCGCCGGGGACGAGCACGGCGCGCAGCTCGTGGGCGTCGTCGAGGGTGCGCAGCACGTGCTGGAGGCCGTCGCCCGGCAGCCTGATCGGCTCGGCGCCGGTGGCGATGACCAGGCCGTCGTAGCCGATCTCGCCCTCGGTGGTCTCCACGACGCCGGCGCGCAGCGACTTGGCGCTGACGCCCGGCCAGAAGTCGACCTCCAGGGCGTCGAGGTCGGTGTCGACGAAGCTCGTGTCGGCCTCGCCCTTCAGCACGGCCTTCGACAGGGGCGGCCGGTCGTAGGGCCGATGGCGCTCCTCGCCCATCAGCGTGATCCGGCCGGTGAATCCGCGCCCTCGCAGGGCCTCGACCGTACGCAGTCCGGCCAGGCCCGCTCCCACCACCACGACATGGTTCACGTTCAAGACCATAACGGGGGCGGTGCACGGCCGCCGCACCGAGGCCGTAGGCTGTGGAGGTAAGACGCGCGGGAGTCCGGCCGTTTCACCGGGCTGAGAGGAAGGCTGTGACGGGCCTTCGACCGCAAGACACCTGATCCGGATCATGCCGGCGAAGGGAGCGCAGGTGGATGTGATCGTGGGCGGCGGGGTCGTCGGCCTCTCCGTGGCGTGGCGGCTGGCCCGTGAGGGGCGCGAGGTCACCGTGGTCGATCCGGCGCCGGGGCGGGGCGCCTCCTATGCCGCGGCGGGGATGCTGGCCCCGGTCAGCGAGGTGACCTACACCGAGGCGCCGCTGCTGCGGCTCGGGGTGGCGTCGCTGCGCCGCTGGCCCGCCTTCGCCGCCGAACTCACCGAGGACGCCGGGCTCGCGAGCCCGCGTACGGACGTCGGCGCGGGGCCGGGCGCGACTGCCGGGCTCACCGGCCCGAGGCTGCGCGCGGGTGCCGGGCTCGCCGGTGACGGCGCGGACGGAGGAGATGCGCTCGCGCTGGATCTGCGGTCCGACGGGACGCTGGACGTCGCGTTCGGGGCCGACGACCTGGCGGCGCTGGACGAGCTGGCGGCGTTCATGGACAAGCTCGGGCTGCCGGTCGAGCGGCTCACCGGGCGCGAATGCCGCCGCCTGGAGCCCATGCTGGCCCCGTCCGTGCGTGGCGGGCTGCTGGCGCCCGGCGACGCCTGGGTGGATCCGCGCCGGGTGACCGCGGCCCTGCTGGCCGTGCTGGAGCGGCTCGGGGCCGAGGTGGTCCGCGCCCGCGTCACCGAGCTGCTGCGCGAAGACGGCCGGGTCACGGGGGTACGCCTCGCGACGCCGGAGCCGTACGGGATCGGGCCTGGCGGCGGGCACGGTGAAGTCGGACCGGGCGCCAAAGCGGAGACCCGAGCGGGCACCAGGACAGGCACTGGGACGGCGACCAGCGCGGAGACCCGGGCCGAGATCAGGGCCGAGCGGGTCGTCCTGACCGCCGGCGCGTGGAGCGGCGAGCTGGCCGAGGTGCCGGTGCGGCCGGTCAAGGGGCAGATCATGCGGCTGCGCTCGCCACAGCCGCTGCTGACCCGGTGCGTACGCGGCACCGTGCACGGCTCGTCGGTCTACCTGGTCCCCCGGGGCGACGGCGAGCTGGTGGTCGGCGCCACCCAGGAGGAGCTGGGCTTCGACACCAGGGTGACCGCCGGCGGGCTCTACGAGCTGCTGCGCGACGCCAGGGAGCTGGTTCCCGGCGTCACCGAGCTGGAGGTCGCCGACGTGGTGGCGGGGCTGCGGCCGGGCACGCCGGACAACCTGCCGGTCATCGGCCCCAGCGGGACGCCTGGGCTGACGTTCGCGACCGGGCACCACCGGGGCGGCGTGCTGCTGGCCCCGCTCACGACGGCCATCCTGCTGGGCGAGGAGGGCGAGCTGGCGGCGCTGTGCTCGCCGGAGAGATTTCAGGGAATTTCATGATTGTTACCATCAACGGGTCCGCGCACGAGGTGGCCGACGGCATGACCGTGGCGCAGGCCGTACAGACATTGACCACGGCCACCACCGGAGTGGCCGTGGCCGTGAACGACGAGGTGGTCACCCGCAGCGCCTGGGAGACGACGGCGCTCGGCGACAGTGACCGCGTGGAGGTCCTGACGGCGGTGCAAGGTGGATGATCTGATCATCGCCGGGGAGAAGTTCTCCTCCCGGCTCATCATGGGAACCGGCGGCGCGCCCTCGCTGGAGGTGCTGGACCAGGCGCTCGCGGCGTCGGGCACCGAGCTGACCACGGTGGCGATGCGGCGGCTCGACCCGGGTTCGCGCGGCTCCGTGCTCGACGTGCTGCGCCGGCGCGACATCAAGGTGCTGCCCAACACGGCGGGCTGCTTCACCGCGGGCGAGGCCGTGCTGACGGCCCGGCTGGCCAGGGAGGCCCTGGGTACGAACTGGGTCAAGCTGGAGGTCATCGCCGACGAGCGGACCCTGCTGCCCGATCCGATCGAGACGTTCGACGCGGCCGAGCGGCTGGTGGGCGACGGGTTCGTGGTGCTGCCGTACATCGGGGACGATCCGGCGCTGGCGCGGCGGCTTGAGCAGGCCGGGTGCGCGGCGGTGATGCCGCTGGGCGCGCCGATCGGCTCGGGGCTGGGCATCCGCAACCCGCACAGCATCGAGCTGATCGTGGAGGCCGCGTCCGTGCCGGTGATCCTCGACGCGGGCATCGGCACGGCCAGTGACGCCGCGCTGGCGATGGAGCTGGGCTGCGACGCGGTGCTCCTGGCCACGGCCGTGACCAGGGCGCAGCGGCCCGACCTCATGGCGGCGGCCATGAAGGGCGCCTTCGCGGCCGAGCGGCTGGCCCGCCAGGCGGGCCGCATCCCGCGCCGCCGCTACGCCGAGGCATCCTCCCCGACATCCCCGTAACCCGACCGGCCCGCCCGGCCGTGACCCGACGGCCCGGCCGGCCCGCCCGATCCCCTCCCTCCCGTACGCCACGCGCCTGGCCGGATCCGCGTCCACGACCCGCCCGGCCAGGACCGCGACACGCCGGAGGCGCCGTCGCGGGATGTCACGGAGGGTGCCGGGACGGGCACCGGGAGAGCCGCGTTTCAGGGGTGTGAGGGGGCCGGGACGGGTTCGGCGGGGCGTCGTGACGAGAACGTCTCCGCATCGGTTTCGGGCGGTGGGGCCCTGCCAGTGGCAAAACGCCCGTAAACTCAGCGGGGTGGATACGACGACTGCGGACCCCCTGGTCGGGCGGCTCCTCGATGGGCGCTACCGCATCGAGAGCCGAATCGCCCGGGGCGGTATGGCGACCGTCTACCTCGCGCTGGACATCCGGCTCGACCGGACGGTGGCGCTGAAGGTCATGCACCGCTCGCTCGCCGAGGACCCGGCGTTCGTCAGAAGGTTCATCGGCGAGGCGAAGTCGGTCGCCAGCCTCTCCCATCCCAATGTGGTGCACGTCTTCGACCAGGGCACCGACAACGACGTCGTCTACCTGTCGATGGAATACGTCCCCGGCCGCACGCTGCGCGACATCCTGCGCGATCGCGGCAGGCTGCCCGCCCGCGAGGCGCTGGAGCTGATGATCCCGGTGCTGGCCGCGCTCGGCGCCGCCCACCGGGCCGGGCTCGTGCACCGCGACGTCAAGCCGGAAAACGTCCTCATGACCGACGACGGCCGGGTGAAGGTCGTCGACTTCGGCCTGGCCAGGGCGATCGAGGCGACCAACCAGACCCGTACCGGCGTGATGATCGGCACGATCGGCTACATGGCCCCCGAGCAGGTCACCACGGGCGCCGCCGACGTGCGCAGCGACGTCTACGCCGCGGGCATCATGCTGTTCGAGCTGGTCACAGGGCAGCAGCCGTACGACGGCGAGACGCCGATGTCGGTGGCCTACCGGCACGTGCACGACACGGTGCCCACGCCGTCCTCGGTGGCGCCCGAGGTGCCGCCGCTGGTCGACACGCTGGTGGCGCACGCGACCGCGCGCGAGCCGCAAGACCGCCCCGCCGACGCGACGGCCATGCTGGTCGCCGCGGTGGACGCGCACCGGATGTTGCCGCGCACGACGACCCCGCCGGGCACCGGCCCGATGCTGCCGGGCACCAACCCGACGACGGTGTACGCCCATCCGGCGGGCGGCCCGGTCTCGGGCGCGCGCTCGATGCCGCAGCCCGCGCCGGCGCACACGATGATCCAGCCGCGGACGCCGGCCGAGGAGCCGCGGCGGCGCGGGTTCCGGCCCAATGGGTTCCTGGTGGCGCTGGCCGCCGTGATGGTGGTGGCGGTCGGGCTGACGGGCTGGTATTTCGCCCAGCCCGAGCTCGTCACCGTGCCCGACCTGATCGGCAAGAACGTGGCGGAGGCCGAGAAGACCATCGCCGGCCGCGGGCTGCTGATGCGCCAGGCCGACGGCAAGCACGACGAGAAGGTCGCCGAGGGCCTGGTGCTCAGCAGCGACCCGGCGGCCGACGCCGAGCTGGAGAAGGGCTCGACGGTCACGCTGGTGCTCTCGCTCGGCCCCGAGCGGATCGTCGTGCCCGACGTGTCGGGCCGCTCGAGCAACGAGGCCAGGGCCGCCATCGCCAAGGCGGGGCTGACCGTCGGCGCCGTCAAGCGCCTGCCCAACCAGCAGGTCGAGCGCGACAAGGTGATCCGCACCTCGCCACAGGTGGGCGAGAAGGTCAGGAAGAGCGCCAAGATCAACATCTTCGTCAGCGCCGGGCTCGTCATGCCCGACGTCGGCGGCATGCCGAAGGACGAGGCGGCCGGCTTCCTCGGCGGGCAGGGCTTCCAGGTGCAGGTCAACGAGGTCGACGACGACGCCGAGCCGTGCACCGTCATCGCCCAGTCGCCCAAGGCCAAGTCCGAGGTCGACAAGGGCGTACCGGTGATGATCACGGTGGCGCGGTGCCAGACAGACTGGTGGCAGTGGTTCCGCGGCGACAACGAGGCCCGCGACGACCAGCAGTTCAGCGTCGTGCCCGGCGTGATCGGCAAGAACATCAACGACGCCAAGCCCGAGCTGGAGGCGCTGGGGTTCAAGGTGCGGGTCAACCGGTTGAGCAACGGCGGCGTGGTGCAGTTCCAGCGGCCGCTGCCCAACAGCGAGCGGCCGCCGGGCAGCGTGGTCTTCCTCTGGCAGTGACCTCCTGCCCCTGAAACAGGGACAGGAGCCGGGCTCAGGTGAGGCGGCCGTGCAGGCGGACCCGGGCCAGGCCGCCGTCCGGGTAGATGTCCACCCGTACGCCGGTCACCGGCTCCCGGTGGTCCAGCCGGAAGCGGTGCGATGTGTCGGGCCGCAGCGGGGTCCTGGCCAGCAGCGGCACCTCGCGCTCCCCGTCCAGCCCCGTCAGCGAGACCGCGGCGGGCGCGTTGAACAGCAGGTTGGTGGTGTCGATCTCGGCCAGCCTGACGAGCCCGCGCCCGGCCAGCCGGATGACGATCCAGTCGTTGCCGTCGTCGCGCCGCCTGGCGGTCTCCCAGCCCTCCGCCTGGTGCCGGGCCAGGCCGGGGGCGATGACGTTGTTCGGGGAGGAGTAGAAGTCGTCGGAGCAGGCGGTGACCAGGCCGCCGTTGACGAGCGCGGCCAGGTCGAGCCCGAGGCCCTCGTAGACGGACAGGTCGGGGCGGACCTCGCCGTGCACGCGCAGCCTGGACACGCCGCCGTCGGGGTGGATGTTGAGCCGCACGTGGGTGTAGCGGTGCTCGTCGGCGACCTCGAAGTGGTGCTCGGCGTCGCCCTTGAGCTCCGATCGGGGCACGATCTCCGTCCACGGGGCCCGCGCCAGGTCGTCCGGCGACGGGTAGCCCTCGACGGCCGCCGCCTCCACGGACGCGTACGGCGGATAGTTGCCCTTGAACCAGGCCGTGTCGATCACCACGCCCCTGATCACGCCGGGCACGCCGAGCCGCACCAGGGCCCAGTCGTGCCCGGGCGAGCGGCGCCGGCGGGTCTCCCAGCCGTCGTACACCTGCCCCTTGCCGCCGAACGTCTCCGGGCTGAACGCCGGACGCCCCGGCCTGATCAGGCTCTCCTTCTCGGCGAACGACTCGTCGCTGGCCGCCACGACCGAGCCGCCGAGCGTGCGCAGGGCGAGGTCGGGCAGGCGGGTGAACGGGGTCATCGGCGTGCTCCCATCAGCAGTCGTCCGTGCGGCTCGCCGTCCACCGGCCGGCCGCGCAGCCAGGTGGTCAGGACGGCGCCCTTGAGCGTGCGGCCGTGGTAGGGGGTGACGGGATTCTTGTGGTGCAGCCGGGCGGCGTCCACCAGCAGGTCGGCGGCGGGGTCGAAGGCGACCAGGTCGGCATCGTTGCCCACCTTTATCCCGCCTTTCCCAGGCATACCGGCCAGCGCGGCGGGGTTGGCGGACATCCAGCGGACCACGTCCCCGAGCCCGTGCCCTCGGCGCGCGGCCTCCGTCCAGATCGCCGGCAGCCCGATCTGCAGCGAGGCGATGCCGCCCCAGGCGGCGGCGAAGTCGGGCACCTTGAGGTCGGCCGTCGAGGGCGAGTGGTCCGACACCACGCAGCTCAGCACGCCGCGCGCCAGCCCGTCCCACAGCAGGTCGCGGTTGGCCTCTGAGCGGATCGGCGGGCAGCACTTGTACGTGGTCCCGCCCTCCGGCACCTGCTCGGCCGTCAGCGTCAGGTAGTGGGGGCAGGTCTCGGCCGACACCGCCACTCCCCTGGCCCGGGCCGCCTCCAGGACCTCCAGGCAGTCGGCGCTGGAGACGTGCAGGATGTGCACCCGGGCTCCGCATTCCTCCGCCACCCGGACGACCTGCTCGACGGCGCTGCGCTCGGAGGCCCCCGGCCGTGAGTCCAGGAACTCCCGGTAGCCCGGCCCGCCCGGCTCGGCCAGCAGCGCCGGGTCCTCGGCGTGCACCACGGTCAGCCCGCCGAACCCGGCCACCTCCTCCAGGACCAGCCGCAGCTCGGCGACCGTCAGGTGCGGGAACTCCTCGACCCCCGAGGGCGACAGGAAGCACTTGAACCCGTACACGCCGCGCCGGTGCAGCGGCGCGAGGTCCTTGACGTTGCCCGGCACGGCCCCGCCCCAGAAGCCGACGTCCACGTGGCACCGCCCGCCGGCGGCGCGCAGCTTGGCGTCGAGGGCAGGCTCGTCGATCGTGGGCGGCAGGGAGTTGAGCGGCATGTCCACGATCGTGGTGACGCCTCCGGCGGCGGCGGCCCTGGTCGCGGAGTCGAACCCCTCCCAGTGGGTCCGCCCGGGCTCGTTGACGTGCACGTGCGTGTCCACCAGGCCGGGCAGCAGGGCCACGTCGCGCAGGTCCACGTCCTCGGGGGCGTCGAGCGGCTTGGCGTAGTCGTACAGGGCGACGATCTTCTCGTCCCGTACGGCGACCGCCGCCGCCCGCTCACCCTCGGGCGTGACGGTCCTGCGGGATCTGACGACGAGGTCGAACGAGGTCATCCATCACCTTCCGAGGCGGTCTGCGGTGATCCGGGCGGCGAGGCGTTCGAGCAGCGGGCCCGCCTCGGCCATGCAGCGAGCCACGTCGGGCTCCAGGTCCGTCAGGGCGTAGGCCGCCTCGATGCCCGCGGCCTTCAGCTCCTCGTCACTGAGCGTACGGCGGCCGCAGACGGCCACCACGGGCACCCCGGCCTCCGCGGCGGCGCGTGCCACGCCGACCGGCGCCTTGCCGCGCAGCGACTGCTCGTCCAGCGAGCCCTCACCGGTGACGACCAGCCGGGCGCCGCGCACCACCTCGCCGAACCCGAGCAGGTCGATCAGGTAGCCGAGGTCGGGCCGCAGCTCGGCGGGCAGGAACGCCATCGCCGCGAACCCGACGCCGCAGGCCGCGCCCGCGCCCGGCGCGCCCGCCACGCCCATGGCGCGCGGGGGGCCGTCGTGCTCGACCGCGCCCATGAGCCCGTGGGTGGCGGTGGCGATGGCCGCCAGGCGCGACAGCGCCGACTCCAGCGTCCTGACGTCGTCCGGGGTGGCGCCCTTCTGGGGGCCGTAGACGGCGGCGGCGCCGTGCGGGCCGAGCAGCGGGTTGTCCACGTCGCTCGCCACCACGAACTCCACGCCCGCGAGGTCGAGGAAGCCGGACAGGTCGATGCGGGCCAGGTCCTTCAGCGCGGCCCCGCCGCGCGGCAGGTCGCGGCCCTCGCCGTCGAGCAGGCGGGCGCCCAGGGCCTGGGCCATGCCCGCGCCGCCGTCGGTGCAGGCGCTGCCGCCCAGGCCGAGTACCACCCGCTTGGCACCGCGGCGCACGGCGTCGGCGATCAGCTCGCCCGTGCCGTAGCTGGTGGCGGTCAGCGGCTGGTGCCCCCCGGGCAGGCGGCGCAGCCCGGACGCCTCCGCCAGCTCGACCACGGCGGTGCCGGTGGGCTGCCAGGCGTACGAGGCGGGGATCCGCTCCCCGGTCGGCCCCGTGACCTCGATCGTGATCCGGCCGAAGCCGCCCGCGACGGCGGCGTCCACCGTCCCGTCACCACCGTCGGCGACGGGCAGCTCCACCGTGGGCACGCCGAGACCCGCCGACACCCGGGAGGCCACTTCGGCCGCCGTCAGCGTCCCCTTGAACTTGTCGGGGGCGACCAGTACGTGCTGAACCACTACGAACTCCCACCTGATGATGAACAATGTCCTGACACGCCTTCCTGCCCGGTGCGAGCGGGCAGGAAGGCGTGACTCATCATCCTGACACTGGGGTCCCACCGGATTCCATGCCGGTCCCCCGTCGCGATCAGCTCTACCGCGCGATGCTCCAGGCGCCGTCCGCCTCGACGGTGGCGTAGCGCGTACCGGCGGGGAGGAGCACGCGGCCCCGGTAGTCGCCGACCCTGTTGGCGAGCAGTTTCGTGGTACGGCCCCGGTTGTCGAGAGCCCACACGATGAAGTTGGACTCGCCCTGGTGGCGCAGGGTGATCCGCCGGGCGGCCCTGAGCGGCGCGGTCAGGCGGATCACGTCGGGGCCGGCGCCCTTCGCCTTGATCGGCCAGTACCGGGCATTCGTGATGGGCAGCACCTGGAGGGTCCACGCGCCGTCGGCGGTGACCTCCAGAGCGCGCACCTTGCGCGGGAAGACCGTGTTGAACGCCCTGACGCCCTTGTACTCGCCCACCTCGTTGGCCACCAGATCCACCTGCTTGCCGCCGGCGACGGCCCAGACGATGAAGTTGGACTCCCCGCTGTGGGTGCCCTTCACGATGGCCGGCCCCGCCATGACGGGAACGCGGACGACATCGTCCCCTTCGCCCCGGTAGGTGGCCGCCGCACTGACGTCGTGCGCGACCTGAGCACCGGCTGGGGACCCGAGCGGCAAGGACGCGGTCAGGGCGACGAGGACGGCGAGAGCGCGTGAGCGGAGACGCATGTGGGACTCCTGAGCGTAGAGGGAGGGACGGGATGGAGACGCTCCGAAGTACACGTGGGTGTACATCCTGTCGCGGACTGTCACGATGTGTCAGGCGGAGCCGTCGCTTTTCGTCCGCGCCCTCGGATGAGGGCGTGGCCCTCCCGGTGGTCAGCGGGGTCGACTAGGCTCGGCGCGGGTCGAGGGGGTTTTGTGAGGGTTTCTACGCGGGAGCGGCGGGCGCGGCTGGCCTTGCGGCATCGGCTGGCTGTCAAAGTGGGTACGCCCGAGGAGGCGGCGGACGCGGTGGTGGCGTTGCACGGCACCGATCCGGCCACCGTGTTCCTGTCGGCCGGCGCCCGGCTGCTGGCGCCCGGGCCCGAGCCGGTCGAGCGGGCTCTGTACGCCGAGCACACGCTGGTGCGGATGACCGGGATGCGGCGCACGGTGTTCGTGGTGCCGGCGGAGCTGGTGCCGGTCGTCCACCACTCCTCGATGCCGGCGATCGCCCGCAGAGAGCGGGCCTCGTTCATGAAGGCGTTCGGGCCGGGCGGCTGGGACGAGGCCTGGTTCAAGGACGTCGAGGCGTCCGTGCTGCGGATCCTGGCCGAGGCGGGCGACCGGACGGCGGCCGAGCTGGGCGTGCTGGAGCCGCGGCTGCGGGAGCAGGTCAAGGTGGCGGCGGGCAAGCCGTACGAGGCCGTGATCAGCGTGGGCTCGCGGCTCCTGCCCCTGATGGCGATGGACGGCGTGCTGGTACGCCGGGCGCGGGTGTCCGGCACCTGGGTCAGCGGCACGCACTTCTGGGCCCTGGCCCCCGAGATGGCGGAGCAGGCCGCGGACGAGGCGCGGGCGGCGCTGGTGGCGCGCTGGCTGGCCGCGTTCGGCCCCGGCACCGAGGCTGACCTCAAGTGGTGGACCGGGTGGACGCTGAAGGACGTGCGCGGGGCGCTGGCCGCCGTCGGGGCGGTGACGGCCGAGTTGGAGGGTGGCGGCACCGGCTACCTGCTGCCCGATGACGATCTGACCGGCGCGGAGCCGGAGCCGTGGGCGGCGCTGCTGCCGGCGCTCGACCCGACGCCGATGGGCTGGCAGGAACGCGACTGGTACCTGCCGGGCGAGCACCGCGCCGAGCTGTTCGACCGCAGCGGGAACGTGGGCCCGACCGTGTGGTGGGACGGCCGGGTGGTGGGCGGCTGGGCGCAGCGCAAGGACGGCGAGATCGTGTGGCGGCTGCTGGAGGACGTGGGCGCGGACGCGAAGGCGGCGATCGCGGCGGAGGCCGAGGTGCTGGCGTCCTGGGTCGGCGAGGTCAGGGTGACGCCCCGGTTCAGGACCCCGCTGGAGCGCACCCTGTCCGCCTCCTGAGCCCCCGCATGCCCGGTACGGCCTCCTGGTCCCCCACGAGCCGTCCGGCCCCTGATCCGCCATGAGCGCGGACGGGGATCCCGCACGGCGTGATGCCGCGCGAGCGGGTCAGGACATGGTGCGGACGAACTCCTCGAAGGAGTAGCGGCCGTCCTGGTCGGAGTCGGCCTCCTGGCTCATCGCCCCGAGCGCCTCCGCCGGGAGGTCGGGGAAGTGCCGCTTCAGCTCGGTCTCGCTGATGTAGCCGTCGCCGTCGGTGTCGATCGCGGCGAAGGTGCTCTTGAGCTGCGCCAGCCGCTCGTCGGGGAGTTGCTCCGACACGGGACCGCCTTTCCTCCACGTTTAGGACATTTCCCACCCTACTGGGCACCCTCCGCCAGCTTGGCCAGCCGCCCGCGGGCCTCGGCGCCGGCCCGGCCGGCCGCGTCCTGGGCCACGGTCCTCAGCTCGCCGCCGGCCACCACCGTCCTGCCGCCGACCAGCAGCAGATCCAGCGGCGGCGGAGGCCCGAAGACCAGCGCGCACACCGGGTCGGCGACGGCGGCGGTGAACGGCCCGTCCACCCGCCACAGCGCGATGTCGGCCAGCTTGCCGGGCTCCAGCGTGCCCAGCTCGTCCTGGCGTCCCAGGTTGCGGGCGCCGCCCAGCGTGGCCAGTTCCAGGGCCTGCCTGGCGGTCAGGGCCCGCGGCCCGTACCTCGCCCGCTGGATGAGCAGCGCCTGCCGCATCTCGCCCACGAGCGGGGTCAGCTCGGAGGAGGCGGCGCCGTCGACGCCCAGGCCCACGTTCGCGCCGCGCCGCAGCAGCTCGGACACGCGGGCGATGCCCGCGCCGAGCCGGCCGTTGGAGGAGGGGCAGTGCGCGACGCCGGTGCCGGTCTGCGCCAGTTTGCCCAGGTCGTCGTCACTCAGGTGCACGGCGTGCGCGAACCACACGTCGGGCCCCAGCCAGCCCAGCCGCTCCATGTAGTCCACCGGGCGCACCCCGAACTGCTCCAGGCAGTGCTCCTCCTCGTCGAGGGTCTCGGCGAGGTGCGTGTGCAGCCGTACGCCCCTGGTCCTGGCCAGGGCGGCGGACTCGGTCATCAGCTCGGCGCTGGCCGAGAACGGCGAGCAGGGCGCGACCACCACGCGCAGCATCGAGGAGGGCGACGGGTCGTGGTAGGCGTCCACGGCCGCGGCGGTGGCGACCAGGATGTCGTCCAGCTCCTCCACCACGGCGTCCGGCGGCAGCCCGCCCTTCGACTCACCCCTGTCCATGGAGCCGCGCGCCGGATGGAAGCGCAGGCCCACCTCGCGGGCGGCCTCGATCTCGGCCGCGAGCAGGTCGCCCCGGCCCTTGGGGAAGACGTAGTGGTGATCGCTCGCGGTGGTGCAGCCCGACAGCGCCAGCCAGCTCAGCCCGGCCGTGGCCGCGCCCCTGACCACCTCGGCGTCGAGGGCGGCCCACACCGGGTAGAGCGCCGTCAGCCACTCGAACAGCGTGGCCTCCTGGACGAGACCCTGCGAGGCCCACTGGTAGAGGTGGTGGTGGGTGTTGACCAGGCCGGGGGTGGCCAGGCAGCCGCCACCGTCGATCCTGGTCGCGCCGGGGACCTCGGGCGCGGGCCCGGGGCCGAGGCTCGCGATGCGATCCCCCTCGATCCTGATGTGTCCGGACGGGATCTCGGGGCCCGCGACGGGGGCGATGTGCACGTTCTCGATGATCAGGGACTGAGCCGGTACGGCGTCGGGGGGAACGTTCACGAGGCGGCGCCCTTCCGCGCGGCGGCGAGCCGTACCGCGTCGAGGATCTTCTCATAGCCGGTGCACCGGCACAGGTTGCCCGCCAGCGCCTCCCTGATCTCGGCGTCCGACGGCGCGGGCACCCGTTCCAGCAGGTCGTGCGCCTGCACCAGCAGCCCCGGCGTGCAGAAGCCGCACTGCACGGCCCCGCACTCCACGAACGCCTCCTGCACCGGATCGAGCCGGTCGCCCTCGGCCAGGCCCTCGACCGTGCGCACCTGCCGCCCCTCGGCCTGCCCGGCGGCGACCAGGCAGGCGCAGACGGGCACGCCGTCGAGGTAGACGGTGCAGGAGCCGCACTCGCCCTGCTCGCAGGCGTTCTTGGAGCCGGGCAGGCCGAGGCGCTCGCGCAGCACGTACAGGAGGCTCTCGCCCTCCCAGACGTCCTGCGCGCTCTGCTCGCGGCCGTTGACGGTGAACGTGACGCGCATCAGGCGGCCCTCTTCCCCAGGTGGTCGTTCCAGGCCCAGGTGAGCGTGCGGCGGGCCATGACGCCGATCGCGTGCACCCGGTAGGCGGCGGTGCCCCGTACGTCGTCGATCGGCGCGGCGGCCCGCGCGCACAGGTCGCCGAAGCGGCGTAGCAGCGCGGGGTCGAGCGGAGCGTCCCAGTCGACGCCGTCGGCCAGCAGCTCCTCGGCCTCGACCGCCCGGCGCGGCGTGGGCGCGGCCGAGCCGATGCCCGTGCCGACGCGCCGTTCGCCGGGGTGCAGCGCGAGCGCGAACGAGCACACCGCGATCACCATGGCGTTGCGGGTGCCGACCTTGGAGAAGTATTGGGGCCCGGTGGCGGGCGGCACGTGCACGGCCCTGATCAGCTCGTCCGGCTCCAGCGCGCTGCGCTTGACGCCCAGGTAGAACTCGATGGCCGGGATCATCCGCACGCCGCGCTCGCGCGACTCCACCTCGACCACGGCCCCCGCGGCCAGCAGCGGCGGATGGCT
>NZ_BAAAMU010000032.1:0-5042 GCF_039529435.1 Nonomuraea maheshkhaliensis | reverse complement strand
GGCCGGCAGCGTCGCGCCGAGCTCCTCGATCACGGCCGTGTACGGCACCCCGGCCCCCACCCGGCACAGACCGTCAATCATCGACCATTCGCGCAGTTCGGCCACCTGGTTGAGGTCGAGCAGCGCCGGTGGCCTGCGGACGTCGAAGTTCAGCTCGACCATCACGTCCGTGCCGCCCTGGATGGGCACGGCGTCCGGCTGGTCCGCCTTGGCGGCCAGCGCCTCGTCCCACGTCGTGGGGCGCAAGAAGTCCATGTCTCTGCCTACTCCCAGGCGAATCCGGCGTCGGGCGCGTCCTCCCGCAGCACGCCGCCCTCGATGAGGCCGTAGGGGCGGTCGGCGGCGAAGAAGACCTCGTTGTCGTTGTCCAGGCCGAAGGGGGACAGATCGACCGGGAAGTGGTGCTTGTTCGGCATGGCGAGCCTGATCTCGCAGATCTCGGGGCAGGCCGTGAGCGCGCGCTCCCCCATGGCGTACAGGGTCTGCTGGAGCGAGAGGCTGTGGGTGTCGGCGAACGCGTCGAGGAGGCAGCGCCGCACCTCCGTGTACGCCTTGGCGTAGTCGGAGGCTGAGTCGGAGGCTGAGTCGGAGGCTGAGTCGGAGGCTGAGTCGGAGGCTGAGTCGGAGCCGGCGGCGTCCGCGTGGCGCCACTGGGCGGCGACGGCGGTGGCCAGGATGCGGTCGGTGGTGGGCTCCAGCGTGGTGTACTCGTCCACGATGTAGCCGTGGAACTCCGACCCGGTCGAGTTCAGCACCACGAGGTCCTTCAGCCCGGACACCACCGTGCTGCGGCCGTCCTCGTCGTGGTGGACCACGCACGTGCGCACCTCGCCGCCGTCGCGCACGAACGAGTGGGGCCCCGTACGGTTCCAGCCGTACTCCTCGATCTCCACCCTGGCGTGGTGGATCGAGGGCTGCGAGGCGACGAAGTGCCTGGCCAGCAGCAGGGCGAACGCCTCGATCTGGCCGACGCCGTGGCGCCTGGCGAAGGCGTAGACGGTGTTCTTCTGCGAGTCGGTCGGCAGCACGGCGGCGTTGTCGCCGGTCAGGTGGACGGCCTCCATGTCGCCCGACAGCGAGGTGCTGACGCTGATGTCCTTGACGTGGTGGACCGGACCCTGCCTGACCACGTGGACGAGCCTGGTCTCCGCCTTGCCGTAGCGGTTGGCGCCGAGCTTGACGGTCAATCTAGCTCCCTCGGTAGGTGGAGTAGGCGTACGGGCTGAGCAGCAGCGGCACGTGGTAGTGCTGGGCGGGGTCGGTCACGGTGAAGGTGACGACCACCTCGGGGTAGAACGTCTCCGTGAGGTAGGCGCCGGTGTCGAAGACGACGCGGTGCACCCCGGCCGCCGGGTCCCAGCCCTTGAGCCGGCCGTCGGCGTCGGTGCGGCCCTCGGCGACGACCCGGCCGTCGTGCTCCAGGCGTACGCGCAGGCCGGCGGCGGGCCGGCCGGTGACCGCGTCGAGCACGTGGGTGGAGAAGCTCATGCCCCCTCCTCGATGAGCCTGCCCAGCCGCAGCCGGGTGATGGCGGCCAGCTCGCCGCGTACGACGTCGCGCTCGCGCGCCGCGTCGTTGCCGAGCCGCCGCTTGAGCTTGTCCAGCATCTGGGTCCCCGTCAGCCCGGTCGCGCAGACGAGGTAGACATGCCCGAAACGCTCCTCGTAAACGCGGTTGCCCTCGGCGAGGGCCGCGCGCAGGTCGTCCTCGACGCCGGACTGCTCCCGCCGCGACCAGGACGCCTCCCGCCCGCTCCCGGCCGGCCGCTCGCCGATCCTGGGATGCGCGCTCAGGGCCTCCAGCACGTCGTCCCAGCTCAGCTCCAGCACGGCGGCGCGGGCGGTGTCGAGGAGCCGGTCGAGGCTCTCGTACGGCCGCCGGGCGGCCACCTCGCCGGCGAAGGCGCGCGAGGCGCAGCAGCTCAGCAGCCCGGCCTCCGCCTCGGCCGGTGGTCGCGCGTTGAACGCGGCGAGCGTTTCTGACATGTCAGAAGTACACACATGCGCTACGTGCCCGGTCCATCCGTGAGAACTCCAACCGGCGGCCCGCACGCGGGGCGGTTTTCGTGTCATGCTCCAATCGCCGGGCGCGCCCGCCCCCGCATCGGCTCGCGGGTCCTAAACTGAGGGTCATCATGACCGTGAAATCCCTGATCGGCGGACACGTCTCCGTCGCCGGCGGCCTGGCGACGGGCGGCCTGAAATACATGGCCGAGATCGGCGCCGAGATGATCCAGGTGTTCGTCACCAACCCGCGCGGGTGGGCGCTCACCGAGGGCAAGCCCGCCGAGGACGCCAAGCTGGCCGAGTCCGGCGTCGAGGCCTTCATCCACGTGCCCTACCTGGTCAACTTCGGCTCGCCCAGCCCCGAGACGCTGGGCAACTCCATCGCGATCGTGCGCCACACGCTGCGGCGCGGGGTGGAGACCGGCGCCAAGGGGGTCGTGGTGCACACCGGCTCGGCGGTGACGCAGCCGCGCGACGACGCGCTGCGGCAGTTGCACGACAACCTGCTGCCGCTGCTGGAGGAGATCCCGGAGGGCGGGCCCGATCTGCTGCTGGAGCCGATGGCGGGCCAGGGCGCGATGTTGTGCGCCACCGTCCAGGACCTTGAGCCCTACCTCGCCGCGCTCGACTGGCATCCGCGGGCGTGCGTCTGCCTCGACACCTGCCACGCCTTCGCCGCCGGCCACGACCTGGCCGCCGAGGGCGGGGTGAAGGAGACGATGGACGCGCTGCACGCGATCGCGCCGGGGCGGCTCAAGCTGATCCACGCCAACGACTCCAAGGACGTGTGCGGGGCGAAGAAGGACCGCCACGAGAACATCGGGGCCGGTCACATCGGCGCCGAGCCGTTCGGCGACCTCATGCGGCATCCGGCGGCGGCCGGGATCCCGCTCTGCGTCGAGACGCCGGGCAAGGCGCCGAAGCACGCCGAGGACATCACGCTGCTGAAGAAGCTGCGCGACGGCTGATCCCGGGCCGGGCTCCCGATCGGCGGGCGACCATGAAAGGGGCGCCCGCCCGAGCGATCCGGCCGCCCCCGCGTGCCGGATCGCGAGGCCCGGTTCGACAGCCTCGCGGGCGCCCCTTCACGGAACCGGCGTGGCGGGCCCAACCCCCCGGTCAAGGGCCCGACAGCCGCGGCGACCTGCGCGTCGCCGGTGAATTCCGCGCATCGGGCCGACCGTGAGCCGTGCGGCCCGTGTCTTCCGATGCGCCGGAAGAGCTCTCCGATGCCGAAACACTACGGTTGCGATCTTGCGGGAGAAACCCTGTTCACGGACAGCTCGCCGAACGGTGCGTAGTCAGCGATGTACGGAGAGTGCTGCCGCGATCAGCGGTCGTCCCGGGACGACGAGCGGTAGGTCAGGGGGCCTGCGAGATGCTCGGGCAGATGCATCCTGGCCATCATCCGGCCCACGTCCCTGGGCGTCCTGGCCGGCGCGGCCAGGGAGATCAGCACCATCGCGGCGAAGGCGACCGGCACGGCCACCGGCGCGGGGCAGGAGGTCAGCGGGCCCATGCGTACGCCCGTCTGCTCCCCGATCACCAGCACCGCCGTCGAGCCGCCCCCCAGGAGGATACCGGCCGCCGCGCCCGCGTCCGTCAGCCGCCGCCACCAGATCCCGAGCACGAGCAGCGGGCAGAACGTGGCCGCCGAGAGGCTGAGGCCGAGCAGCACGAGCGCCACCGACGCCCCGGGGGCGGTGACCGCCGTGAGCCCGAGCGCGGCCGCCAGGACCGCCACCACGGCCACGCGGAACGAGCGCGCCCCCGCCTTGGACGCGCGGGCCGACAGCGCGCCGCCCACGGCCGCCAGCACGCCCGCGGCGGTGGCCAGGAAGGCCGCGAACGCCTCCGTGGCCAGCAGGCCCGTCAGCTCCTCGTCCGCGGCCCCTGGGAAGAGCCTGGCGGGCAGCAGCAGCACGATCTCGTCCGCGGCGGCGCCGCGCAGCCGCGCGTGCCCCATGAGCCCGTACAGCGGTGGTACGACGCAGAAGGCCGCCAGCATGGCCTGCGTGGCCACCATGGAGCGGCGCGCGGCGTGACCGTCCCTGTCGGTGTGCACCCGCATGATCACGTGCGGCAGCCCCATCGTGCCCAGCGCGCACGCCAGCAGCACGGCCAGCACCCCCGGCAGCGAGGGGTCGCCAGCGCCCGCCAGCCCGGCGCCCCCGCCCCGGTAGGCGCCCTCGAACCAGGCCACGGCCCCCTCTTCCGCCAGCCACCAGCAGACGATCCCGACCCCGAGGAAGACCACCAGCTTGAGCCAGAACTGCGCGGCCTGCGCGCTCGTCACGCTGCCCAGCCCGCCGCCGACCGCCACGGCCAGCACCGCCGCCGCGACGGCGGCGGGGCCCAGCCACGGCGGCAGCCCGGTCAGCAGCCGCACCACGACCCCGGCGGCGTGCAGCTCGGCGACCATGAACGCCAGCCCGACGACGAGGACGCAGCAGGTGGTCAGCCGGCGCAGCCGGGCCGAGCGCAGCCGCCATTCGGCGAAGTCGGGCAGCGTGTACGCCCCCGAGCGCCGCAGCGGCGCGACCACGAGCGCCAGGATGACGACGAACCCGGCGGCGGCCCCCATCGGGTACCACAACATGGGCGAGCCGTGGGTGGCGATGAGCCCGGCCGTGCCCAGGCAGGCCGCGGCCGAGGTGAACTCGGAGCTGATCGCGGCCCCGTTCCACCAGGGCGGCACTCCCCTGGCCGCGACGTGGACGCCGGACACGCGGCGGGGCCGTGCGGCGCCCGCCGCGACGCCCAGGACCAGGACGAAGGCGATCCCGGTCAGCACGGCGACGTTCATCTCTCCAGCCGCTCCGCCCGCCTGAGCTGCAGCGCGGCGAGACCCACCCAGACGCCCTGAACCGCCAGCGACAAGACGACCCAGGCGCGGGGGTCGGGCACCCACATCGCCAGCACCGGGGGCCCGGCCAGCAGGGCGGCGACGGCTCCCACGATGCGCAGCGCCTGCCGTAACTGCCGCGCGACGAGTTCGGCCACGGGATCGGGCACGGGATCGGGCACGGGCTGAGG